>JAWSUE010000001.1:23897-250920 GCA_033549065.1 Bacillota bacterium | reverse complement strand
GGATCATCGAATTCTTTTTCCAAAACATCAAGGTAGCCGAGAGATTTAACCGTTTTAGCCTTCGGTTTGCCGGTAGTTTTGTCGCGGTAACCTTTTTCGATTGAGAGATAAACTCTGCCATCTTTCCGACGTGACTGTTTAAGGTTCATAGGCGCCTCCATCAAAGTTATTATATTGATTATATTATATCATACAATGCTATACATTACTATACTTATATATGCATAAAGAACAAAAAAATATGGCCATAAAAGGCTTTGATTAAAGGGTTTAGGGGGTTATCATGTAAATATTGGTGTAAAAGACGCGGGTTCTGGAGTTTTTATACAGCTCTGGAACTTTTTTTCGTGTAATCTTATTTTCGAAACCATTATTAGGAGAGGTTGTGTTGTATCACCTGTTTCCTCATTCCAATTCACGGTCATATTGTTTGCCCAGATAGCCATTCTCATTCATCGGCGGTTAAAGCTTTAACATCAACATTTCCTATGTAGTATTTTATCCAGGTTCTCCTTTGTTAAGTGTTAAGTTTAAACAAGCTGTTTTAGATCCATTGCATTTTTTTATGTGCTTCATTTGAACCGATAGCTACAATCACATCTTCTTCCTGAATGATATCATCTGGCAGTGGTAATAGAACCTGGTCTTCATTACTGTCCCTTCGAAGAGCGATGACATTAATCCCGTGTTTTTTGCGTAAATCAAGCTCCTTGAGTGTTTTACCTATCATGTTTTTTTTCGCTGCTACTTCAACAACGCTATATTTATCTGAAAGCTCAATTAAATCAATCATTGAAGGGGCAATTATATTTCGAGCCAATCTTTTACCCATATCGCGTTCTGGAAAAACTACATGATCAACTCCAAGTTTTTCGAGTACTTTTCCATGCAGTTCTGATTGTGCCTTGGCTACAATAAACTTTGCTTCCAGTTCTATGAGCATTATTGTAGCCATAATACTGACTTGTAAATTATCACCAATTGCTAAAATAACAGTATTAAAATCTTTAATACCTAATGCTTTAAGGCTTTCTTCGCTTGTAGCATCGCCCTCTATTGCATGGGTAACCTCATTACTGATCATTTTTACTTGTTTTTCATCGTTATCCATAACCATTACTTCATGCCCCAGTGCATAAAGATTTTGAGCTACACTTGAACCGAACCACCCAGCGCCTATTACCAAAAATTGTCTAGCCATTTAAACACCTCTTGGATTAATTTATTATGGTAAAGCTAGCCAATAATAAGGTCTTCCTCGGTATATATTAATCCGTCGTCTTTGGTTTTAATTCTGGTAATAGCAACAAAAAATACCAGATATTACATAATTTATACTACCAGCTAACCATCATATTAAAAGTAAAATTAGTTTGATAATAAAATTGACAATAATTAATCTAACATTTCATCACAAGCATAAGTATCCCTGCATTAATTTTGTAATTATCAATAGTTAAGTCTATATACTTGTGTAAATTCGAGGAGCAATTAAGTAAACTAAGTAGGCCTTTTTTACTTAATAAAATTTGCTGTTGTTATATGCAACGATTCTAAATTAGAAGGAATTAAAGCAAGTTACTCGAAAGGTATTAAAATTTCATAGATAAAAATTTAAAAGACATGATTTAAGTCAGATATTATGAAGCGGAGGTTTATAAATGCGAATAAAATTTTTAGGAGCAGCACAAACTGTTACCGGTTCGTTTTATGTTATAGAAACAGAAAAGACAACCTTTGCAATTGACTGTGGCATGTTTCAGGGCTCAGCGGCGCTCGAAGATCGCAATAAAGCAGCGTACACCATCAATCCTGAATCAGTTGAATTCTTGATTTTGACTCATGCTCACATTGATCACTCTGGTTTAATCCCTAAACTTTGTAAAGCCGGCTTTAAAGGTAAAATATATTGTAGCACAGCTACAAAAGACTTATGTGAAGTCATGCTGCCCGATTCCGGTCACATCCAGGAATGGGAAGCTAACAAGAATAACTATGAATTAGAAAAATCAAATCAATCTTTGATTGAGCCGCTCTATAATGTTCAGGATGCAGCTAACGCTCTTAAACAATTCAGTATTGTGGATCTTGATGAAGCCAAACAGGTGGCAACAGATGTGAAATTTATTTTTCGTGAAGCCGGGCACATTCTGGGATCCTGTATTGCTGAAATATGGATAGAAGAAAAAAATGGCAAAATAAAACTGGTCTTTAGTGGTGATCTGGGTAGGCCGGGACAACCTTTTATTAGAGATCCTGCCTTTATTGAAGAAGCTGACTACCTGGTGCTTGAATCAACCTACGGAGATCATTTACATCCCGAAATGCCTGACAGGCCGGAATATTTAAAAAAAATAATTGACGAAACTATGAAAGAGGGTGGCAATCTGATCATTCCATCCTTTGCCGTAGAAAGGACACAGGATCTCTTATACGATTTAAGCATCTTACAAAGCCAGGAGCGCCTGGATCCAAATATTGAGATCTATCTAGACAGCCCTTTAGCTATTAAGGCTACGGAAATTTTCAAACAAAATATTGAACTTTATGATCGGGAAACAAACCACTTGATCAAAATAGGGCACCACCCGTTGAAAATGCCTAACCTAAAATACTCCAGCACAAAAGCTGAATCAATAAAACTAAACGACAGAAATAGTAATACCATTATTATTTCAGCAAGTGGCATGTGTGATGCAGGCAGGATACAATATCATTTATTGCATAACCTTTGGCGACCTGAGTCCACAGTTTTATTTGTTGGTTATCAGGCAGAAGGTACCCTGGGTCGTCAAATTATTAGTGGGGATAAAAATGTCGAATTGTTTGGAAAACAAATAACAGTTAAGGCCAGAATTGAAGACAACAGAGCATATTCAGCTCATGCTGATCAAAGAGATTTGCTGAATTGGTTAAAAGGCATTAAACATAAGCCGAAAACTATTTATATCGTCCATGGTGAAGAGGATGCGCAAACAGCTCTTTCTAAAAAGATTTGGGAAGAATTCAAGATAGAGACAGTTATTCCGGATTGGCTAGATGAGGTTGAACTATAACCATTTTAAGATGTTTTGATTATTAATTCATATTATTATGTCTGATAAATTTGCAATAACAAATTTGTTAACATCTAAACACAATAACCTTCCGAAGTGTTAGCGCAAAAAACAACTGGCCACACTTTTATGGTATGTTGATCTGTTTATAGTCTTTTACTGTTTTTAGAATAGCCTTTTCTACGGGAATCCTTTCTATACTCGAGCCACCGATATACCCATCAAGACCCCTTGTTTGTTCTAAGATGGAGGCAAAATCTGCAGGATCTACAATGCTGCCACCATGACACATTGTAAAAATTTCAGGATTAACAGCTCTCGCAGTATCAATGATCTCCTGGACGCGCGAAGCTGATTCACTGAAAGAAAAAACTGTTTCCGAGCCAATACTTCCCCCGAGAGTGTTCCCAAGATGGGCAATAACCAGATCTGCTCCAGCCGCTGCCATTTTTTTCGCTTCCTCAGGGTTACTGACAAAGACCTGTGTAAACATATCTTCTTCATGGGCAAGATGAATCATCTCTACTTCGCGATCAAAGGTAATACCCGTCTCTTCTAAAGCCTGCCTAAATGTGCCATCAATACAAGAAATTGTCGGTGCGTTGTGAATGCCTGAAAAGCCAATCGCTTTGACCCGGTTAATAAGAGTGCTCAAATCCCTTGTCACATCGCATCCCAATAGTCCGGCTATGACCGGTATTTCCTTTACAGCGGGCATAATCTCACGTTCGCCCAGTTCCATAACCAGTGCATTATTATCACCTATCGGTAGATAACCGGCAAGCGAACTGTGACCGGCCATACGGTACCGAGCCAGAATGTAGGTCACCAATAAATCCGCCTGTCCTATTTCGCACATCTTAGCGACAATACCGTTGCCCACAATTGCTGAGATGATTGGTTTTCGGTCGCGGACTTCTAAACGTAACCGAGCAATGACTTCTAAGCGGGAATAACTTTTAGCCATAATATTCACTCCCAGTTATCAAATGGACTTGCCGTTATCACTAACAGGTCAGGCCGAACCATCTGTCACAATTATAGGATCTATAATGCTATCGGTAAATACCCATAATTGGCACTCGACAGTTTCGTGTGGTTTTTTCGAATTGACATTGGCTATAAATCCCTTTTGTTAAACTATATATACTTACTGATAAAATATTGATTCTGATTGCAGTTTAAAGGTGGTATTATTAATTTAGGTCACAACTGGTTGTGAAATATTATGAAAAGGGGTATGGCAAATGAAAATTTTGGTTTGTACGGACGGATCTGAACATAGCCAAAAAGCCTTGGAAAAGGTTTCTTCTATAGCCAGTGAACTTAATGTTGAAGAAGTAGCCATCATACATGTATATGACAATAAAAGTGATTTATCTTCTCTGACATCTGAATATATCACAGCTGAGATTTTGGAAGGTATCAAGAAAGCTATGGAAGTGCATGAAAAAGAAAGAGAAGAAATACTGGAGGAAGCTCAGAAATTTTTTAATGAAAAAAACATTAAGGCGCGTAAAATTTTTAAAGAAGGGCATCCATCTCATACTATTATAAATGTTGCTAATGAGGAAGGATTTGATTTAATTGTAGTTGGCAGCAGGGGGTTTGGTGGCCTGAAGAAAATTTTCCTCGGCAGTGTGAGTAATGCAGTGGTTCAGGAAGCAAGAAACTGTTCCGTGCTTATAGTTAAGTAGCAAAAGAAATTATTTTATTTATTTTATATTAAGAAGGATTTTTCTTAACCTTGCCGAATAATAGTCACTGTAGCATGGTAGAACGGCAGGGTAAGTTGAAAACAGGTACCGGCCGATAGGCCGGTTTCTTTTTATTTTTTCATACTCCCGGCGGAGTATTTTTTTTGCCCTGACGAGATTATAGATCCATTGCAAGGGGGCGTGGAAATCAGAGATGCTAATCTAGAGAGGGAAAGTATTGCTGCTTATTTTGTAATTCTTGATATGATCGCATTTATTAATTCATTCAGGAGGAACAAATAATGAAAAATTCGTTTATTTTATTACTATTTATTTTAACTTTTCTTATTGTACCTGCAATTACCGGGTGTCAAACATCTTCAGAACCGGAACCTGTCCCTGAAACTGAAGAGGAGCTGGAAGAAACGGCTCAGCAAATTACTTTACAATTTGCGACTTTCTGGCCTGCAATGGATTTCCAGGTTACCGAGGGGCATGAGGTTTGGGCGAAAGAAATCTCGGATAGGGTTGCTTCGGAGACTCCGCATACGATTAATTTTCAATTTCATCCCGGCGGAGCTCTTCTTGGAGCAGTCGAAATATATGAAGGTGTTGCCGCAGGGGCAGCTGATCTGGGAACAACTTGTCCCTCTTATACTGCGGGGATTTTCCCTTTAACAGAGGCTTTTGAACTTCCCGGATATAATAACGATAATGCGCTGGTAGCATCTTTAACAATGTATGAAGCCTGGAAAAGAAATGAATTACTGCAAAAAGAGTACGAAGATGTAAAAGTAATGTTTTTCTGGGCGACCGGACCGGGGGATTTCATGACCAATATACCTGTTAGAATATTGGATGACCTTTCCGGACAGCAAATCAGAGCTGTTGGCGGAACAGTTCCCTCAGTAGAAGCTTTAGGAGCTGTTGCAGTTGGTTTGCCCATGAGTGAATCCTATGTGGCTTTGGATTCAGGGATTGTAAATGGCATTCTTGCTCCGACCGATACTCTTCAAGGGTTCCGTCTGGCAGAAGTAACCAGTTATATTACAAAAACTCCTTTTATCTATAACATAATTTTCATGAAGGTGATGAATTGGGATACCTGGAATTCACTACCTCCTTCAGTTCAGCAGATTTTTGAAGAAGTTAATGAAAAATATGTTATTGAGTATGGCAAACTTAGAGCCGACTATACAGTCGAAGGACAGAAGTATGCTGTGGAAGAATATGGACATGAGGTATTTGAATTGGATGCTGATGAGCAGGCAAGGTGGATTATGCGACTTGAACCCATGGTTCAGACATGGATCGAAAAAACTGATAATCTCGGGTTACCTGGACAAGAAATTGTTGATCTGGTACGAGAATTAGATACCAAATTTTCAGCGGAGTATGGTGACTATGGTAAATGATGCATAAATGAGATTGGAGAGTTTATTTGCTATGGAACATATTATTATTCGCCTTCCTCGGCCTGAATATATAACAGGAACTTCTTAATAACTGGGGGTGGGTGTTCTTGATAAACCAATTGGAGCGATTTGTGCATGCTATAAGCTTTCGAACAGCGCAAATTGCTCAAGTTGTTCTCTTATTTACAATGCTGATCATCATTACCAATGTAATCATACGTATACCGTGGAAGCCGTTACCTGGGTCGGTTGAAATTGTAGAAATGTGCGGCGCGATACTGCTGGCTACGGCTATAGCTTATACTGCGATGATGAAAGGGCATATTACAGTTGGTGTACTGGTAGAGCGGTTTCCACCAAGAATACAGGCGGCGGTAGATCTATTTACGAACTGTATCACTCTTTTATTTACGTCTATGCTGGCCTGGGAAACATTTGTTTTTGCCACGAGGATGTCGCAAAGGGGTTATTCAACACCTAATCTTCTAATACCTATTGCGCCTTCTGTTTTTCTGGTTGCTTTCAGTTTTACTATGCTTGCCCTGGTACTTTTATTAAACCTTACTAAAGCAGCAATTATAGTAATAAGAGGGAGTCAGGACAGATGACTTCATTTCAAATAGGATTAATATCCATCGCCTTAGTTTTCTTGCTTCTTTTTGCACGCATGCCCGTGGCCTTTGTTATGCTGGTGGTGGGGATGTCTGGTTTTGCTTATCTTACATCAACTAAGGCTATGTTCTCAATGGCAGTACAGACCATTTATAATACTTTTGCATCTTATTCGCTGATAGTAATACCCCTTTTTGTCTGGATGGGCTATATAGCTTTTCATTCCGGTTTAAGTTCGCGGATCTATGATGCTACCTACAAGGTAATGGGTAATTTAAAAGCAGGGCTTGCTCTTGCTACTATAGGTGCCTGCACTGCTTTTGGAGCGATCTGTGGCTCAACTACAGCCACGGCAGCGACAATGAGTGCTGTTGCGCTTCCTGAAATGAACAAATACGGTTACAACCGTTCTTATTCAACTGCAACCATTGCCTCCGCAGCGATTCTGGGTGTTATGATACCGCCCAGTGTTATTTTTATTCTTTATGGAATAGCGGCAGAGCAATCTATTACAAAACTATTTCTGGCGGGGGTATTACCGGGTTTTTTGCTGATGGGACTTTTTATGCTGGTTGCTTATGGTTTGGCATTGCGTAATCCGGAATTAGCTCCACCCGGGCCAACGGTACCCTGGATTGATAAATTCAGGTCTATCATAAACGGGGGAATCGAAGTTGTTATTATCTTTATTGCAGTTATGGGGGGGTTATTTGCAGGATTATTTACCCCGACTGAGGCTGGAGCAGTTGGAGCTTTTGCAACTTTAGCAGTTGCTTTGTTCAGACGTCAGCTTAACTGGCGAGGCTTCGTCAACTCATTAACAGACTCAGTGCGCATATCAGCGATGATTATGTTTCTTGTAGCTGCTGCCGCGATTTACGGGCGGTTTATGGCAATTACAGGACTTCCTGGAGGACTTGCCCGATGGGCTGTGGAGCTTTCCCTCCCCCCCGTAGCAGTTCTTGCAATTATTCTAGTCATTTACCTTATTCTCGGCTGTTTTATAGATGCTTTGGCTCTTATTTTATTAACCGTACCAATATTTTTTCCGGTTGCTGTCTCGCTCGGCTTTGATCCTATATGGTTCGGGGTGATTATTGTTTTAGCCTTGGGAATGGGAGTGATAACACCACCAGTAGGGGCTAATGTATATGTTGTTGCCGGTGTCGATCGATCAACACCGGTAATGGAAATCTTTCGGGGCGTTGGGTTTTATCTCTTAGCTATTATCTTATGTATAGCAATATTAACCCAGTTCCCTGCTATTGCGTTGTTTTTGCCAAACCTTCTAAAATGATTTTATGACAGCCGACAAGCTCTTCAATATAATTTCTGAATTGGTATCTCGAGATTGGAGGAAAAACAGTAAATGTGGAACCGTAAATACGAAGAAATGGATCGCGAGAAGTTGCAGGTTTTACAATTTCTGAGGTTAAAACAGACAATAGAAAGAGTTTATCAGTTGGTTCCCTATTATAGAAAAAGTTTCCAAACAGCAGGTGTTGAGCCAGGGGACATTCGTTCCCTGGAAGATCTAAAAAAACTTCCCTTTACAGTTAAAGACGACCTGAGAGATAATTTTCCTTATGGCCTTTTTACAGTTGATTTAAACGAAGTGGTACGTATTCACTCTTCCTCAGGAACAACAGGAATACCCACGGTAGTTGGGTACACTAGAAACGATCTTGAAACATGGGCTGAATTGATGGCCCGCACTCTTACTGCCGGAGGCGCAACCAGCGAATCGGTGGTACACATTGCTTATGGGTATGGTCTCTTTACCGGAGGACTTGGCGTCCACTATGGAGCAGAAAAGATTGGGGCTACGGTGGTTCCTATTTCAGGTGGGCAAACGAAACGGCAGGTTAAGATGATGAAGGATCTTGGAACAACTCTGCTCGCCTGCACACCATCCTATGCGTTATTTATAGCTGAAACAATTGCTGAAATGGATCTTAAACCGAGTGATCTAAAATTGAGTTCAGGTGTTTTTGGCGCTGAACCATGGTCAGAAAATATGCGTCGGGTAATTGAGGAAAAATTGCAAATTGATGCCTTTGATATTTATGGCTTAAGTGAGATAATTGGACCCGGTGTATCCTATGAATGTATTGCAAAAAGTGGGTTACATCTAAGCGAAGATCATTTTATCCCTGAAATTATCGATCCTTCTACAGGTGAAGTTTTACCGGAAGGGGCTACCGGGGAACTTGTCATTACTACTATCAGTAAGGAAGCATTGCCGATGATTCGTTACCGGACTCGCGATATTACAAACTTGAACAGTAAGCTATGTTCCTGTGGAAGGACTCATAGCAGGATGACAAAAGTCAGTGGTCGTAGTGATGACATGCTTATCATTCGCGGAGTTAATGTATTTCCATCTCAAATAGAAAGTATTCTTTTAGAGATGGGTGAAACTGAACCACACTATCAATTGGTTGTAGACAGGGTTGGCTCACTCGATACGCTACAGGTATTAGTTGAAGTATCTGAGCAAATGTTTTCGGATTATATACGAGGGCTTGAATCTCTTGAAAATAAAATACATGTGGAGATAGAAAATATGCTGGGTGTTTCAGCAGATGTAAAACTCGTTGAACCAAAAAATATTCCCCGCAGCGAAGGTAAAGCCCAGCGCGTAATTGATAAACGTTTACTTAAGTAAGGGAGAGATTAGAGGATGATTAAGCAGATATCTATCTTTTTAGAAAATAAATCAGGTCGACTGGTTAAAGTTTCAAAGGTACTTGAAGAGGCAAAAATAAACATACGTGGGTTATCAATTGCAGATACATCTGACTTTGGCATTTTGAGGTTAATAGTGAACCAGCCTGAGAAGGCTTTAAGTACATTGAAAGAATATGGGATTATGGCCACTGTAACCGAAGTGATTGCAGTCGAGGTACCGGACAAACCGGGAGGGCTGGCAGGTATTTTAGCATGCTTAAACGATGCTGGTATTAATATTGAGTATCTTTACTCTTTTATTGATAAGCCGGCCCACAATGCAATTATCATGATACGTGTGGAAAAGATTGCCGATGCCCTTAAAACGCTTAAGAATAATAACATACCTATAGTAAGCGGTAAAAAGATATACTCATATTAGGCTGAGCGATATCAACATTAGCTAACTGAATCAGAGAGTCTCTGAGGTATCGCTAAGATTTAATTATGCGTTAAATATTTAATAACAAAATCAGGAGATCGCAGGTTCAAATCCTGCCGGGCGCACCACGATAAAATAAGGGTCGTAGGGTTAACAATAAATCCTAAGACCCTTTTAATGTGCGTATTGTGTGTGGAATTTAAATTCCTTGTTGTACATTGCCAAAACTTATGACTTGAAGTTTGTCTGAAGCTTCTTTTTGCTTGTCAGGCAAAGAGCCTTATCCCATGGCGATTAAGGCCGAGGATATAGTATCGGTCAACTATCTGAAGGATACGTCTCAGCGGTTTGATGTAGAAACTATCAGCCACGATAGCCATCTCGGCAACCGTTTTTTGAAGCCTGTAGCCTCGGGAGAAATCCCTTAAGCCGAGCATTGCCAGACCGTAGATGGTGTGGTTTCAATAATCGCGGTTTTCAGCCAGGGTAAAAAATGGGGCAAAGTAGCGCTGGGCCTCGTTTCTTGTAAAATTCCGCGGCAGTATCGCCTTCAGCACTTTCGTTAGGTTCTGGTAGTTGATCGGGTTGCGTTTATTATCCGGATAGTGCCCGTGAGTTGGCTGATATAGCGATAGGCAGGGGGGATTACATTTTTCTAAAACCCCGCCTCATAGTCTTTCTCCAATGTATCCATGCATATCTCATCCTTTTATGACGTTATGACGGATAGTGACAGGCCTCTTCTCTACAGGTAATTCAGTTTATTTGGTCGTTAAATAGTTAACCAGATAGTGCAAAGCATCCATGATGGTCTTGATGTAGCTGACTACATCACCTGACCTATTTTTTACGTTGTAGACCGTTTCACTGATTCCTGTCCCAATCAGATCCACCGAGCTAACGACCAGATTAGCGCTATCTTTTAACGAGTCAGACATAGCGCTGAAATTATGTAAAATAGTTGGAGCTGAGGTTCCAAACTCCCGGGCGCCTAACTGCATATTGGATGCGATGTCATCAGTTTTTTCAAGCATTTCGGGCAATATAGCAAGCGTTTTATTGATATTAACTTCATTTGTTTCTAAAGTCTTATGCACTTTTCCGATCAGGTCATTAAACTTTCTGGCGATGATAATAAAATAAATCACCGCCACCACCACCAACACAAATAATATGAGTAGGCCTAGGTCATATAAAGTTAAATTGACATTCATTTTCTCATCCACCTACCTGTATATATTTATCTAGATGATTATTAAATCTTATTCTTGCCATCTCTCTTGGCAGCTGTTAATACTTCTCCCGATTCCTTAACTGCGTTTTTGGAATCGGTTGTTTTATCAACAACGGCTACCCTTTTGTCTTTCAGGTCATCTACTTTTTCTTTTACTTCCTTAACTGTCTCTTTTACTTTCTCCCTGGTGGCAGCGGCAGTTTCTTTGACCTTTTCGGCAATTTCATGCCTTGTCTCTTTGCCGGCCTTTGGTGCATAGAGGACACCTACAACTCCGCCGATCAGAGCTCCAATTGCCAACCCGGACAGAATCTTAATTGCGCTTTCTTTTCTTTGTTGTTTTTCCCGTTCATATCTAAGATTTTCAAAATAACCCTTGATTGACATAGATAACACTCCTTTTATTAATACTATTTAACTCATCAGCAGTCGTTTTTGATAGTGATCGGATCAACCCTTATCCAGGGCTGATTACTAACCACAGCAGCGAGGTATCACGGATATTTCACTTATTGAATACATAATCTTCTTTTTAAATGATATTCTGTTAGCTGCGCAGAAGTCTATAAGCACAGTTCCCGTCATTAGGTAGTAGTAAGAAAGATTTTTAAATGTTTGAGTGATCATGCGTTACTACATAATTTATGTCTGAATGGCGATGTTGTTAAAGCTAAGGCTATTATTTTGTGGTAATATATAGTATGTCAGTTACTGAGGGCCTTTAGAAACGATCAGGTGAACTTTACTATCCCTGTTCACTATTGTTCCGGGTTTGGGCGATTGCCGGATCACACGGTTAGCAGAAACTTCAGTGCTATATTGCTTTTCAATATTACCCACTCTTAGGTTTGCCCGATTGATCTGTGTCTCAGCAATTTGTAGATTTTCCCCTCGTACATCAGGCACTTGGGCAAGCCCTGTAGTTTGTTGGACAAAAAAGCCAGTGTTCGCCATGGCATCTTCCTCGGAAAGCATTTCTATGGCATCTTTGGGCCCTCTTCCAGGTCCGCCTTTACCTGACCAACGTTGATCTGTTGTAATATATGGTGGACGATTATAATAACCGTTTTCATGCATATTGCAGGTTGCTGTGGGCGCCAGGTTGGCTATGAAGTAATCGCGGATTATGGTTCCGGCTGCATTGCAGTCACTATTTGGCTTCAACCCTGATTTATTGCAGACCGACATTTTGACGATCCCGTCCGGTTGTTCGAATTCCTTTATTTCCAGTGTTTTAAAAACTTCCAAAAAAACTTCACGTAAAAATCTGGTTGAGTATCGCCAACCCTGTTCAATTCTGCCTATCCTCGGCTCATCATAACCCATCCAGAAAGAGGTAACCAGGTTGGGTGTATAAGCAACAAGATAAACATCTCTCCAATCATTAGTAGTGCCGGTTTTGGCGGCAATCTGTCGATCGATTCGCAGCTCCCGGCCGAGATAATCGGTCACGAATTCCTGCAGGATGTCGTTGATCAGGAATGCAGTTTGAGGGCTTAAAATCTTTTCCGGCTCAGGTTTAAATTCATATATTATATTTCCCTGCCGGTCTATAATTTTTTCAACAGTGTGCAGGTCAACTTTTAACCCCTGGTTAGCCAGGACTCCGTAAGCCTGGGCCATAGCAACAGTGCTGACTCCTATATGAAAGCCTCCAAGGGTCAGGCTTAAGTTGTCTATCTCTTCCGGGGTTATGGTTGAAATACCCATCTTTTCTGCGTATGCTGCGCCGGTTCGGGTGCCAAGCGCTTCGAAAGCGCGAACCGCCGGTAAATTATATGAATAGATCAAAGCCTTTCTGACCGGGATCATTCCACGGAACTGGTAGTCAAAATTTTCCGGAAACCAGTCCCCCCGTGGACCGATATAAGGAGAATCATCCAGAGTTGAGCTGGCTCCGGCCAGGATTCCCTCCTCGAAGGCAGGGCTGTAAGTGATAATCGGCTTAATTGCAGAACCGGGTTGGCGTAGGCTGATAAAGCGTAGTACCTCGTTTGTACCCTTGCTGTATTCACGCCCCCCGCCCAGAGCTTTTATTTGACCGGTACCTGGATCAGCAACGACTACTGCTGACTGGGGCTGTGGTATGCCGTTTTCTTCATTTATAAGTTCCTCTAACTGGCTGCTTGACAGTTCCTCGTCCGGAAGCAGTTTGGATATTGCTTCCCTTGCCTTTGCAATATCGACATAGATTGTTGTAGGGTAAAGAACGGTCTGCTCCAAAACGTTTTCCACATGGCTTTGAATTAGTGGATCCAGGGTGGTATAGACATGTAAGCCGCCATTATATATAGTCTTGTAAGCTTCCTCACGGGTTCCGATTGAAGGTATTGTAGTCAGAATCTTTATCAACTCGTTATGAACAACATAATCGACAAAGTAGGGATATGGGTAATTGGCGCTATCTGACTCTGTATAATTGAGTCCTTGTTCAATTATTCGTCCATACAGAGATTCTGAAATAAAACCAAGCCTGACCATATTGACCAAAACACTACGCATACGTTCTTCAGCGGCAGCTTTGTTATCGATAGGGTTGTAGTAATTTGGCGATCGCACTGCGCCGGCCAGCATTGCCGACTCCGCTATGTTTAATTCCATAACACTCTTTCCGAAATAAGTTTGAGCGGCAGCCTCGATCCCATAGGCTGTGTTGCCAAAGTAGATCCGGTTTATGTAAAGCTCCATGATCTCTTCTTTACTGTAAACTTTCTCTAGCTGAATAGCCAGCCAGATCTCCTGAATTTTACGTTTATAGCTGGTTTCAGTAGTTAAAAAAGCATTTTGAGCCAGCTGTTGAGATATGGTACTTGCACCTTGCACAATGGATCCGGCTTTTAGATTGATGTAGGCAGCCCTGATGCTACCGATGATGTCAAAACCGAAATGTTGATAGAAGCGCTCATCTTCAATAGCGATAAATGCCTGTAGAACATGTTCAGGTACTTCTTCCAGTTTAACCGTAATACGGTTCTGGTCGCCATGTAACCGGGTAATCTCTTCGCCATTGATATCGTAAAGATATGAAGTTTCCGGGGTTTCTAATAGTGAGTGATCGATGTACGGAGCCTCATTAATATAGCTGACTACCACTGTTGCAGCAGCGCCACCGGTGATCAAAAATGATAGGAAAAAGATCAGAATAATTATCATTATCACACGGTGTTTTTTCCTGCGTGGGATTTTTTTTCTATTTATTTGATCACTCTTTACATCAATAGGTACCTGGAAAGCTTTCTTTTCAACCAATGGAAGCACCTCCTCATGAAAAGGATCACACCGCTACAGATATTTACATTTTAATAAGCTACTTTTATTTCTACCCTGCTTGTAAAGCAAGCAGACATGGGCTAGAATAATTAACTAAATATTAATAAAAAGAGTGCGCAGAAGTCTATTAGCCATGTTCTCATTCAGGATTACAAATCGATAGGTCAGAGGTATTAACTGTCGGGCGCACCAAAATAATGGTTTCTGAAAGTGAACATTCGAAACTCTATCCAACAACAGCGCCTACTGGCTTGATTCTGCATAAATTGTTAAGATTATTATAAGAGGTGTATGCAATTGGCTAAAAGCAATAGTACTTTCTTATTTAATTTGATAGCACCCGCCTATGGATTATTTTATAATATACAGAAAAAGCGATATTCCGAGGTTCTGAAGGGGGTAGAGAAAGATCTGGATATAGCATCCTTCAGAACAATTATTGACATTGGCTGTGGAACAGGTGCGTTATGTTCAGTCCTGTATGAAATGGGTTTGACTGTGACCGGAATTGATCCGGCAAAGAAAATGCTCGATATAGCCATGGCTAAACCGGAAAATATCAACATTAATTTTATTCAGGCCGACGTTTTGGAAACATTGCCTGTAGAGGATAAAAGTTTTGATATTGCTGTTGCTTCTTATGTGGCCCATGGATTGAAGTCTGAGGAACGAAGAAAGATGTATGCTGAAATGAGTCGCGTCGCCGAACACTGGGTTGTAATATATGACTATAACGATAAAAGATCTTTGCCAGTAACAGTCATTGAATGGCTGGAAGGCGGCGATTACTTCCATTTTATTAAGCATGCTGAACCAGAGATGCGAGATTGTGTTACAGAGATGAAGAACTGTTTTTCCGAGGTAAAAGTAATCCATGTAGATAAAAGAGCTTCCTGGTACATTTGCAAACCTTTAAGTTGATTTCATCTTTTAAGGGAATATTCCCGAGTTTTCCCTCCCGACACCGTAACCAGGCTTTGATGACTCCCGAACTATTACTGTATTAACATTGTGGGATATGGACTGGTCTTTTTGTAACGGTTATAATATTAAAGGTATATCTGAACATCCGAGGAGGGAACCCAATTGCCTGAGTATACCAGCAGCAGAGTTGAATATCAACCGATAAATGAAAGACCTGCGATCAAACTGCCCGGAGAGGCGCGAATGGTAATCTGGCCTGTAGTAAACGTGGAAGTATGGGATTTTAACGCCCCTCTTCCCCGGACTTTACTACCTTACCCCCAGGGTATTCCGGTCGTCCCAGATGTGGCTAACTACAGCTGGTTTGAATACGGGTTGCGTGTAGGGATTTGGCGTATCAAAGATGTTCTTGACGAACTTGGAATTCGCGCAACGGCAAGCATTAACGGTGTACTTTGTGAAACCCACCCTAAAATGGTTGGAAAGTTTGTGGAGAGTAAATGGGAACTGTTGGGGCACAACTATCTTCAGCAGGTTATGAGCAAGGAACCAGATGAAAGAAAGTCAATCAGGATGACCCGTGAACTGCTTGAAAAAGCATCCAATAAACCGATGCGGGGGTGGATGGGCCCGGGTCTTTCCGAGACTGAATATACCCTGGATATCCTGGCTGAGGAAGGTATTGAATATGTTGCGGACTGGGTGAATGATGATCTACCCTATAAATTAAATACTAAATCTGGAAGGTTATATGCTCTTCCTTATACTCTTGAACTGAATGACATAGTGCTGCATTTAATCCAACAGCGGCCATCACATGAACTTTTTGAAAGAGCCCGTGATCAATTTGATACTCTATACGCTGAAAGTATTGTTCTGCCAAAAATAATGTGCATTTCTGTTCATCCTTATGTATCGGGTGTTGCTCACCGTATCAAGTATTTCAGACAGGTCTTTGAATATGCGAAGCAGCACCAGGGAGTTATCTTTATGACCGGAGAGGAAATACTGGACTGGTATCTCCAGGTCAGTGGGGAATAGCTTATGCAGTAGTTTACTTTTAATTTGTTCTTTGCCTTTGGAGGAACTGGATGGATTACCGGCAGCAGCGCACTTTTATTTTAAAAACGATTGTTCTGATCACCATTCTTCTGTTTAAAATTGCCTTGATCGGCTGCAGCAGCGATAAACATGTCGCCCCTGATATGATTCTGGTCAAAGCCGGCAGCTTTAAGATGGGTGACGAGATCGGGGATCTCTGGGATGGCACGAAACCGGTGCATGCTGTTACTTTTACTTATGATTATTGGGTTGGCAAATATCCTGTAACATTTAATGAATATGATGATTTTTGCCGGTCAACAGAAAGAAACCCTGCCTATGATCACGGTTGGGGTCGGGAGGATCGGCCGGTAATCCATGTCAACTGGTGGGATGCAGTGGCCTACTGCAACTGGTTAAGTGAACAGGAAAAGTTAAAACCAGCCTACAGTCAAGATGGTGAATTACTTGATGTAAATGGTGAAGTGACGACTGACATAACTAAAGTGGAAGGTTATCGTTTGCTTACTGATGCAGAGTGGGAGTATGCAGCTTCGGGTGGTCACGAAGCCCTGCCCACACCACCAAGATTCCTCTACGCCGGAAGCGATGATATAGATGAGGTTGCATGGTATTTCAATAATTCGGGAGATGAATGGAAATATACCGGGTCTTCACTGCAAGTTGATTATTCCAGGCATGGTGCCACTTTATATGAAGGAAAGTCAACCCAGCCGGTAGGGCAGAAAATGCCAAACGAACTCGGGATTTACGACATGAGTGGAAACGTTTGGGAATGGTGCCATGATTACTACGATCTGTATCCGGATCAAGAAGTAGTCAATCCCGTTGGTGCGTTAACCGGCCATGTCCGGGTTATGCGCGGGGGTAGCTGGATTTTTGGGGCAAATGATTGCCGTGTAGCCTGCCGGTTTTATCGCTCTCCTCATGATAAGATATATCGCCTCGGTTTTCGCGTGGCGAGGACAGATATTAACTGATAATTTAATAAATCCAGACTTAATATATGCGCCCGTAGCTCAGCCCGGATAGAGTGACTGACTTCGAATCAGCAGGTCGCAGGTTCAAATCCTGCCGGGCGCACCAAATTGGAACCGGACAGAATTTCCGGTTCTAATTCTTTTTTAGCCTGTAAACTTTTCCGTCAAATGCTGTCAAATAGATCTTTAGGTCTTCATCAATTATGTTTATCTCTTCAACTCTATTCTGGCCAACATCTGCTGCCCAGAGATTCCCGGTCATCGGATCAAAGCTGAAGCGCCATGGATTACGCAATCCGTAAGCGTATATTTCTTCGAGGGCACCCTCATCACTGTTTGTAAAAGGATTGTCGGGAGGTATTGTATAATTATCTTCAGATCTTTCACTGTTAACATCAATCCGCAGGATATTGCCATGAATGGTCTGAAGGTTTTGGCCATGTCCCTGGGGATCTCCCCCACTTCCTCCATCACCGGTAGAAATATAGAGATAACCATCCGGGCCGAAGGATAACTGACCTCCGTTGTGGTTTCGGTATGGTTGGCTGAAACTCATAATAGTTTTTCTACTGGCTGGTTCTGCGATATTACCGGAAGCATTAAATCTGGCTATTACCGTACCTGATCTGTCGGTATAGTTTATATAAAAATAACCATTTTCTATATATTGGGGGTGAAAAGCAAGACCAAGAAGACCCATTTCATTGCCACTGTCATCAACCAGGTCACGGATATCCAGAAAAACCTCTTTTTCGGAGTAAGCCGGGCCTTCAACAACATAGATCATCCCTGCCTGTTCTACCACGAATAAGCGACCGCTTCCATCACCTGCATTCTGTAGATCCAGCGGTCGTGTAAAAAATAGACCAGGGAAAGCCTCTTCTAAATGATAGTTGTTTTCTACTGCACTCGGTTCGGGGAATGTAAATTCCGGTTCTTCTACCTGGCTGTTGTCAAAGTCTACTGCTTCATCATTATCCGCAACTTCTTCCGGGGAAACTTCGGGAAGTTGACTGTCTGTTTCAGTACACGATGTTGTGAAAAGAAATATTGATAATATCAGTAACAGGCAAATAGAGATGTTTTTCATTATTCATCACTTCCAGAGGATTAAGATTATGTAACCTATTCTTTCTGATCATTAAATAACCTTTTTTGTTCCATCGGGCATAGCTGGAAATATTTTTATTATAAAGGATCAGGGCAAGTTTTATTTAAATAAACTAATTAATGTTAGGAATGATTATTTTATTTCAGTAATTAATTTAATTCAGGGGGATTACTATTCTATGGATACAGGAATTGTTCTAATCAGGCATGGCGAGACCGTTTGGAATAAGGAAGAAATATTCAGGGGACGAAGTGATGTTCCCTTAAATGATCATGGTTTGCTTCAGGCCGCGGCCACAGCAGAAATGTTAATCGATTTGGAGTTTAGTGCGATTTACAGTTCACCGCTTTCCCGGGCGATGCAGACTGCAGAGGCAATCTGTAACAGCAGAGATATAAAACCACAGCCCCGGGAGGCACTTACCGATATGAGCTTCGGACCCTGGGAAGGTAAGCCATACAGGGAACTTGCCAAACTTTATCCGGAAGAAATACGAAAATGGCGGGAAACACCACATCAGCACGATATTCCGGGGATAGAGCCCATGAAAGAAGTGCTGGAAAGGGCATTCCCTGAATTTGAGAGATTGGCTGAATCTAATCAGGGTAAGATTATCGGTATTGTTAGTCACCGGGTTATAATTAAACTTATTATCCTGCATGTCATGAATGCGGGTCCTGAGTCTTTTTGGAAGATCAAGATGGATCCCTGTTCGGTTCATATGATTGAATATAAACGAGGGCAGGGTTTTATAATTGTCAGGATGAATGAGTCGTGCCACTTGCAGCATCCTGCTTCGTCATTTATGCATCCAGATTTTTAAAATGATCAACTATTTCAGGTTAATAACTGGTAAAGTACCTGCCCTGGATCAGAATTTCTATAAAGGCAGTGACCTTTCCGACCTGGGCCAGGTACCGATCAAAGATATGGAAGAAAAACATTTCTGCCTGGTGAGCCAGATCTTCTGACACCTCATCTTTGCTGTATAATGCAACACTAACCTCTTCGGATATAGTCGCGAAATTTAGAGTCCAGGAATGAACATCTCGCTTTATTCTGCGGCTGTATTCCAGGGGAGTCTCTCCGGCTATTTTACCCAATACGATCCTATCCAACAGTTGGAGAGACAAGTTATAGAAAGCTACAATTTTTTGCCTGGGTTCTTTGCTTTTCATATTCCGGATCTTTTTCT
The DNA here is from genome assembly GCA_033549065.1 of Bacillota bacterium. Lineage (NCBI taxonomy): Bacteria > Bacillati > Bacillota > Bacillota bacterium. The sequence continues at coordinate 231,252 of JAWSUE010000001.1, read as the reverse complement.
TTACATACTTATAACGGCGGTAGATAAAGATGCCGATAATAAGCAGGGTAATAACTGTAGCGGCAATTAATACCCGGACCAACCCTTTGAGAAAGCTAATCGAATCGACACTGTTATCTATGGTTGAAAATTCCGGATAGTAATTATCCTCAAAGTCGAGAAGTTCGCGGCTCCGGGCGGTTGCAATTCTGAAGTCACCATCTGGTGCGATTGAGAAATCATGATATGGCTGATTCCTGGCTAAAGGGAGGTCGTCAGTTGTTCTGAAGCCCGGTGTGGCTTCGAAAGGCAGCCAACCTATTCCTGGGATGTATCCCTCAACCCAGGCATGTGCATTTGAGCCGGCAATCCGGTATTTTCCCCCGGTGGAAGGAGATTCAGGTATAATAAATCCTACAACATAGCGGGTTGGAATGCCGGCAGCTCTGCCCATAATAGCTAAAGCTGAAGCAAATGCAGTACAGTAACCTTCTTTAAGATCAAACAAGAAAAAGTCTACGAAATCCCTATTCTCAGGCAAACTTGGTAATTCAGTCGTATATGTATAATTATTGCGCAGGTATGTCTCGATCGCTTTTATTTTAGCATAGTATCCGTCTGTGTCTGCAGTTAACTCATAAGCCAGTTTATGCACTCTCTCCGGGAGACTAACAGGCAGCCTTAGATAATTGTGTATTGTTTCCGGAATACCGCTCTCTTCTTCTAAGAGGGAAAAATTCGTTCTGTAGGCGAGGTAATGTCCATTGACACTGTATTCGTAATATAGAGGTATGCTTTGGGACATTACTATCCCGCCGTGCCTGTCTTTCAGCATTATGCCGGGCAGCTGTGATATTTCAGCCGGAAAGGGGATTGAAAAAACAGTTCTGGTTCTCAAACGGATATGTCTTATAGTGAGTTCGGTTTCAGAAAGGTAATTATCCATTATTTCTTTTGGTTTATTGAAATCACTTCCTTCAATAAATTCAGAGCTGTTTATCCAGTTCTGTCCGGTATAGTAATCACGAAATGTACCCTGGAGGTAAAAACCTCCTTTTCCTGTTACCTCCAGCATAACTTTATCATCTTGATAAAGCGGACCGCCCAGAATAGCTCCTTCCTCAAACCCAAATGTAAAAAGGTCAAAATCGCCTCCATCTCCCCTGATATCCGGATCATCAGTAGTTCTAAGGTTTTTCAGGAAAGTTAAGTTTTGGTTAACCCAGATATGCAGCCTGGGAAACGGTAATGGAGCTATCTCTTTAGGCAGAATCAAAGTAGTAAATATGGCAACTGATAAAATTATGCTCGTGTAAGTAAGCCAGCTTTGTCGCATTTCCGATAAATCTTTTACTTCCTTCTTGCTTTTTACTGCTCTTACCCAGATACCTGCTCCTCTTTCATAGCTGATTAGCATAAGCCAGCTTGTGGTATAAAATATTGCAGAAGGATATGCTGAGTCAACATAAAGATACCAGAGGGGTATGAAAGCAAACAGACCGGCAATGAGAAGAATCAGGGTATTTTTAAATTTGAATACTACCAGGTAATGAAATAAAGTTATGGCTAAAATTGTGGCAAGAGGCCAGAACAAAGAGTCGGATGGTTGCGGCATGATAAATAGAGGTGTAATTTTTGCAATTAGCAGAGGTGTATTCCAGAAGAAAATAGTAACCACGGCTGTGAGGAGTAATGGAAAAATAATTGAGACCAGAGGGAAATAATGGATTACGGTGTATAGTGCTAAAAACAGTAAGACATATAATGATCGGGCAAAAAACCCTGGAACTATATAGCCTAACCCCTGGATAAGCGCTGTGGCCATAGCGGCGCTCATTACAAAGATAATAGTAAGGCGAATCTTACGGTCAATATCAAATTGTTCGGCTGCCATCTTCGGTGACCTCCGATGGATTCAGTACAAAAACTTTAACGCCTGTACAGTTTAAACGATCAAGGATGGTTCTTTCGCTCTTGCTTAATTCATTAAAAGTAAGGAAGAATAGGTTAATTATGTATCCCTTTTGTTTAAGGCTCATAAAGGTTGCAGCATCCTGTAAATTGATCAGAGGTGTAATGAGAAAAAGGCAACTGCCGGGGGGTAGATAAAAACTCTGGTTGACTAAATATATACTGAAATCTGTCTTACTTTTAGGAGAAAATGTAATGAGTGTATCCATAATATCCCAGTAATCGTTGTAATGTCTACCAACCAGGCTGCCGGCTGAAATTAGTTCGGAAAATACCTCTACAGGCATATTATTACCCAGGCTGGTGAATAATACAGAGGCTGCAGTTTCGATAGCTAAATCTTCTAATTGATAGTTATTATCGTGTTGAAAGCTTTTTATCCGCATGTCAATAAAAATATTTAATGTTGCATCTCCCTTATGGTCAAAATTTTTTACAATAAGACGGTTTTGTCTGGCAGATTGTTTCCAGTGTATTTTTTTTACACTATCTCCGTACTGCCACTCCCTCAAATCTGATATCTGGCTGTAGCTCTCATAGTACAGTTCCTGAACAGCCAGGTTGCCAAAATGCTGTTTTGCGCTCGGCGTTATGCCCTGGAGAATTTTTAACTTTGGGTAGACCCTTATTTCTTCACCTGTAGCAAGCGGTTTGCTTAACTGAAAAAAGTTAAAAGGATCCCCTGTTTTTACCTGAAATTCCTTAAGGTCGTATCTTCCTCTGCGTGAACATATAACTTCTTTTTCGACAATAATTGTTTCTTCCGAATTGAGGCTGACAAATTTCTTTTCAGTGGGAACCTGGAAAGTTTGTCCGATAATATCCGTTAATTCCAGGTAAGGAAATCTACCGTTACGTGAGTTTTTTATTTCATAAGTCACAGTAATAAATTGGCCGACTTCGGCATGGGTAGAAGATACACGGATTGATCCGCTTAAATTGCGTAAGCTGAATGAGAGCCATAAGTAAGGAAAGAGGAAGATTAAAACCGAGATATAGAAAAAAAGATAGGGGAATTTGCCACCAACCATTAGAGCGATAATCCCCAATAAAATGACTCCATAAATATAAACCGGTTTTTTAATCTGTAACATTGAAACTCACCGGCACCTGGGTTTTATCCAAAATCTCACCCAAAACATCTGAAGCGGTTTTGCCTTTCAAACGTGCCTGTGGCTTGAGAATCAGGCGATGCGAAAAAACGGGAATAACCAGCATTTTAATGTCGTCAGGTAATACGTACTCCCGATTATGCAAAAAGGCAAAGCCCCTGGCAGCGCTATAAAGATATTGAGAACCCCTTGGGCTGATACCCAGTAAGATATCCGGATGAATACGGGTTGCCTGGGTCAGTTTAACAATATATTCTTCTACCGCCATAGAAATATGAACGGTTGTAACCTTTTCCTGAATACTGATTAGCTCATTTGACTGTATAACAGTATCAACTTCTAAAAGAAGGTCGCTGCCGGGTTGAAGTTTTAAGATTTTTTGCTCATCCAGGGGATCAGGATAGCCGATTGATATGGAGAGCATAAATCTGTCAAGCTGGGCTTCAGGAAGAGGATATGTTCCTTCGTATTCTATAGGATTCTGAGTGGCGATCACAATAAACGGTACTGGCAGAAGGTGGGTAAATCCATCTACAGTTACCTGTTTTTCAGCCATTGCCTCCAGCAAAGCGGACTGGGTTTTAGGGGATGTCCGATTTATCTCATCGGCAAGAATAAATTGGCTAAGTACAGGACCGGGCTTAAAAATAAAATCGTCTTTATGTTTATCATAGACCGATAAGCCGATAATATCCGAGGGCATTAGATCCGGGGTGAATTGTATTCGTTTAAAAGTACAACCCAGAGATTTGGCTATTGCCTTGGCAAGGGTGGTTTTTCCTGTGCCGGGAACATCTTCAATCAAGATATGTCCGTTGGAAAATATTGCGGCCAGTAAGATTTTTATCTTATCTTCCTTGCCGATGATTACTCTGCTTACATTAGCCAGGATCTTATGGATTTCATTCATACCATAACCCTCCGAAGATCTGACTGTTATTGTCCGCATTCGGTTTATCACAGCGTGGAATATAGTTATATAGTTTCTTGATTAAAATCATTCAATAAACAAAAAAAATAACCTTCCTTGTTGATAAAAAATAAATAAAAAAGGGAGGCGGCATTTTGCCGCCCCCCTTGATAATCAGCATTTATTGCTCAATATATACATTGCGAAGCTGGAATATTCTGGCTGAAGTCATTTCAAAATTCTTGACACTGTCACTTACACCGACCAAATCTTCAATGTGTAAGAGATAAAGCATGGGAGCTAATTCAACCAGTTTTTCCTGTACTTCCCGATAGTACTGAAGACGCAGATCGGGATCTGATTCCTGGCGACCCAGATCCAGCAATTCATCTACTTCGGGATCGCTGAAGTATGAACGGTTGCCGGGAGCGCCAATATTGCTGGAATGGAATAGTGCATAAGTTGCATAATCTGCATCTAGTGTGGGAGTTGACCAACCGAGGATAAACATCTCATGGTTACCTTCTGCTGTGCCATCCAAGTAGGCTCCCCACTCAACTACTTCGATACTTACATCAATATTTAACTCACTCAGCTTAGACTGCACATATTCGGCAATTTGGATACGGGCAGGGTTATCATTGGTCCAGATTGAGGTTGAAAATCCATCTGCATAACCTGCTTCAACCAGCAATTCACGAGCCTGGTCAACATCATAAGGAATTGTGCTCACGGAAGGATCGTATCCGAAAACCCCTGGAGCAATAGGACCAACTGCAGGAATAGCTGTTCCTTCGTAAACCCCTTCAATAATATCATCTTTGTTGATTGCCATGGAAATTGCCTGACGTACCCGAACATCATTGAAAGGTTCTTTCTCACACTGGAAGCCTATATAAGCCAATGAGGTGCTTGACTGCGTATAGATATGTGCATTTGGCATATTTTCTACACGGCTTAAATCACTGGGTTGAATCGGATCGGCAATATGAGCAAAGCCGGTTTCCAGTTCGGACAGGCGGGTCAGGTTTTCAGGAACAACCTTGAATGTAACACTTTCCAGTTGAGCAGGTTCACCCCAGTAATTTTCATAGCGGACCAGGGTTAATTCGCTACCCGGTGTCCAGTTCTCAAACCGGAAAAAGCCGGTACCTACGGGATTTTGTGACAGGTAAGTCCCCGGTTCATTTCCTGCTGCCATTTCAGCATAATCTTTTTCGATTGCTGCCGGACTGATAATAGCGCCTCCGTTATGAGCAAGGTGAGCCGGCAGCGGGGCAAACGGGAATTGGGTTACAAATTGAACAGTATAGTCATCAACTACAATTACCTCTTCGATCATTCCAAACAGGAAGAGCCTGGGTGATGCGATGTCGGGATCCAGCAGACGGTCAAAGGTAGCTTTTACAGCTTCAGCGGTAAAGTCAGTATCATCGTGGAATTTAACCCCTTCGCGCAGGGTAAATTCCCATGTTGTGTCGTCTAAAGCTTCCCACTCTGTTGCCAGTAAAGGCTGCAGTTCACTGTTCATATCAAAATAAACCAGTGATTCATAGATGTTATAGGCTATGTTGCTTGAAGGAACATCGTTGGAACCATGCGGGTCCATAGAGACGGCGTCTGATAGAGTAGCAATAATCAGGTCTCCGCCACCCTCAGGAATTGGTTCCCCTTCACCTACATCGTCTGCAGGTCCACAGGCTACCACCAGAAAGGGCACCAATACCAGGAGTAATACAATCCCAAAAACACGAGCAATTCTCATCTTTTCTTCCCCCTTTAAGGTTTACTTTTTATGTGCCGCATTTTATGTAATTTAATGTAAATTTGATTTAAAAAAATTTAACCTACAAAAATGCAGCATAATTGATTATACTATAGAGTAACATCTTTTGGAAAGTATAGAAAGCATATTATGATTTAATTGTATAGAAATATAGACATATTTAAAGATTTAAAGGCCCGGATCTGATCATTTCAGAAGGGAATAATAAATTTTATGCGCAGCCTGTCAACCGAAAACCCTGCAGCCTCTAATTCTGATCTGAAAAGTAATTCAGGCTGGAAGGTGATTTATAAAAAATTAAGCAGGAATAAAGCAGCTCTAATCGGTGGATATCTAATTCTGCTGTTAATAGTTGTTGCCATAATCGGTCCTTCTTTAACTGTGTACGACCCTTTCAGAGTTGACTATTCTACCAAACTGCTCAGCCCGTCATCAACACACTGGCTTGGAACGGATCACAACGGGCGGGATATTTTTACCCGACTTGTCCACGGAACATCCATTACCCTCTATATTGGATTTCTATCAGTTCTGGTCGGAGCGGTGATAGGCGTTCCCCTGGGTATTATTTCCGGTTACTACGGAAAGATATATGACTCCATAATAATGCGCTGCATTGATGTACTGCTTGCATTCCCGGGTATATTACTGGCAATTGCCCTTGTGTCAGTTCTTGGTGGGAGCATATTCAACGTGATTCTCGCTGTTGGTGTTTTTTCTGTCCCCGGGTTTGCCCGGATTGTAAGAGGCTCTACCATGGCTGTGAGTAAATTGGAATACATTGATGCTGTAAGAGCTCTGGGCGCAAGCGATCTGCGTATTATAGTTTTACACATATTACCAAATATCTTATCGCCAATTATTGTTCAGGCTACAATCCGAATTGCAATCGCTATTTTAATCGCCAGCGGCTTATCATTTCTCGGTCTGGGCGCACAACCGCCTACTCCTGAATGGGGAGCCATGCTAAGCTCGGGGCGTAGTTATATGTTCGATCATCCACATGTGGCTCTATTTCCCGGGTTGGCTATTGTGACAGTTGTTTTGGCCTTTAATCTCTTCGGTGATGGATTACGGGATGCTTTTGATCCTAAAATGAAAGCGTAGAAAAGAGGTGTAATATTTGCTTCAATTTTTTGTTCGGAGACTTATCCAGACAATCCCCGTCGTCATCGGCGTAACCATATTGGTTTTTTCCCTGATGCACCTTATCCCCGGTGATCCGGCCCAGATCATAGCCGGTGAAGCAGCCCCCGCAGCCCAGGTGGAAGCAATCAGGGAGAGGTTGGGTTTAAATGATCCCATACCGATCCAGTACTTAAGATACATGGGCAACCTACTGCAGGGTGATCTGGGGCAATCGATCCGGAGCAGCAGGCCTGTAACAGGTGAGATACAGGCCAGGTTCTGGATCACAATGAGGCTTGCCATTTACAGCATGGTAGTAAGCATTTTTATCGGCCTGATCGCCGGTGTTATATCGGCTGTCCGTAAGTACAGCTTGCTTGATTCCCTTTTGATGGTTGTTGCCTTATTCGGATTATCCATGCCCAATTTTTGGCTGGGCTTGATGTTGATCAAGTATATTGCAATTGAGCTGGCTCTCGTGCCACCTTCTGGTTGGGGAACCTGGCAGCAGGCTATACTGCCGGTTTTAACACTTGGAACGGGAGGCGCGGCTATCATTGCCCGGATGACCAGGTCGAGTATGTTGGATGTGATCAACCAGGATTATATCCGGACAGCACGGGCGAAGGGGCTCAAAGAGAGGGTAGTGATCTATAAACACGGTCTGAAGAATGCCCTAATCCCGGTAGTCACGGTTATCGGAATTGAAGCTGGTATGCTGCTCTCCGGAACAGTGCTTGCCGAGACAGTATTTGCTATAAATGGCATGGGACGCCTGGCGATAGATGCCATCAGGGCTCGCGATTTCCCCCTTGTACAGGGTATTGTTCTGGTTTTTGCCCTGACATTCGTCCTGGTTAATATGCTCGTTGATATTTCATATCGTTATCTGAATAAAAGAATCGATCTTAATTAATATACAACTAAGATTTAAAAAGAGGTGTGTTAAGTGTCCCGGGTTGAGCCAATTTTAAAAATCAATAATCTCTGCACTTCGTTTTTTACCGATGAAGGTGAAATAAAAGCGATTGACGGTGTTTCGCTCGATATACCAAAAGGAGAAACATTAGGTGTTGTCGGGGAATCCGGATGTGGGAAAAGCGTAATGGCCCTGTCAGTTCTCAGGCTTGTTGAAAAACCCGGTAGAATTATCAGGGGAGAAATACTCTTCAAAGGTGAGAATATAATAAATAAGAGTGAAAAGGAAATGCTATCGATAAGGGGCAACCAGATTTCTATGATTTTCCAGGAGCCGATGACATCACTGAACCCGGTTTTAACGGTGGGAGAGCAAATCAGGGAAGCACTGCATGTACACCAGAATATGGGTAACAAAGAAGCGAGATCTAAGTCTGTCGAGATGCTTAAACTGGTTGGCATCCCCACTCCGGAAAAAAGAATTGATCAGTATCCCTTTGAACTGTCAGGTGGTATGAGACAGAGAGTGATGATCGCCATGGCTCTGGCCTGTGTTCCTGAACTGCTTATAGCAGATGAGCCTACAACAGCTTTGGATGTAACAATCCAGGCCCAGATCCTGGAGTTGATCAAGGAGCTTCAGGATAAATTGGGTATGTCGGTTATAATCATTACCCATGATCTTGGGATTGTTGCGGAAACATGCAATTATGTGGCTGTTATGTACAGCGGTAGTATAGTTGAGTACGCCGATGTAGATTCGCTCTTTAATGATCCGAAGCATCCTTACACAGCTGGTTTATTTAATTCGCTTCCACGGCATGATATTGATCGGGATGAGTTGGAAGCTATTAAGGGATCGGTGCCCAGCCCTTCGGAGCTCCCTGCAGGGTGCCGTTTTGCTCCCCGCTGTCCTTATGCTGAAGAAATATGTATTAAGGAATTACCTGGATTAGAAAATCTTACATCCAACCGCCTTGTCCGCTGCTGGATTTACAGCAGTAACTGGAAAGGCCGCAGGGAGGTGCTCAGATCCGGTGATTAATGAACTGCTCAGAGTCGAAAACCTGGTATTATACTATCCGATCAAGGGTGGCTTTCTCGGCCGGACAGTTAATCAGGTGAAAGCTGTAGATGATATATCTTTTACAGTATTTGAAGGCGAAACATTAAGTATCGTGGGGGAATCAGGATGCGGTAAATCTACTGCCGGCAGGGCAATACTGTACTTGGAAAAACCAACCTCCGGAAAGGTATATTTTGATAGGATTGATCTTACATCCCTGAATAAAAAAGCTATGCGTGCCATGCGAAAAAATATGCAAATCATATTTCAGGATCCCTATGCATCGATCAACCCGCGGCAGATGGTGGCCCAGGTTCTTTCAGAGGCGATGCAGATTCAAAATATAGTTCCCCGGGAAGAACGAAGGAAGCGTGCGATTGAACTGCTTGAAACTGTTGGTTTAGCTGCTTATCATGCAGATCGCTATCCCCATGAATTCAGCGGCGGGCAGAGGCAGCGCATCGGAATAGCCCGGGCGCTATCGCTAAATCCAAGGCTAATTGTCTGTGATGAAGCAGTTTCTGCTCTTGATGTTTCGATCAGGGCGCAGATTTTAAACCTCCTGAAGCAGCTGCAGAGAGATTTTCAGTTGACCTATCTATTCATTTCTCATGACTTAGGGGTAGTCCGTCATATCTCGGACCGGATCCTGGTCATGTACCTGGGCAAAATCGTGGAAATAGCCGATAAATATTCACTTTTTGATAACCCCAAACATCCTTACACCCGGGCGCTGTTGTCTGCCATACCGGTACCCAGGCCGGGGCGAAAAAGAGAACGGATTGTGCTTAAGGGAGATGTTCCATCTTCAATAGATCCACCTGAAGGCTGCCGTTTTCATACCCGCTGCCCCTATGCAGTCGAGAGATGCGGTGTTGAAGCTCCCGAACTACGTTCTGCAGGGGAGATGAAAGCGGGGCATATGGCTGCCTGCCACTTTTTTATAGAGATAGGTGGTGGCAGAATGGTTATGAATAATTAGTACTGGAAAAATATCTAGGAATAGGCCTCATCGCATCGTGATGAGGCCTTTAACATTTTCTAATTCATTTTTATTTCATTGATGACCTTTAAATTGCTGCAGTTAATTTACTTCCCACCAGTCACTGATGTTATCTCCGGATCCATCAATTTTTTTAGGATAATTAATATCATATTTGGTTTTAAGCGCCCTGACGATTTGATCAAACTGACTTTGCAGTTCTGATCTTTCGGTGAAATCTGTTGTATTTTTATAATCAGCAATAATGCTGTCAAGCGCTGCAAGAGCACGGTTAACTTCAGCCTGCTCCGATGGGCTTAAGCGTCCGCTTCCACCGGGAGTGGGGGTCGGTGATGGAACCGGTGTTGCCGGTGCCGGCGTTGCCGGGGCGGGAGTCGGTGTGGGTGATGTGCCTGAATCTTCCGGTGTTGCTTCAGGTTCTTCTCCATTATCCTCAACTTCGGGATCCTTCGGGTTCAGAGGATCATCAATATCACTTCCGGCTCCTTCAACAGAACGATGGGCCAGTAATAGCCATCCGGGCAGGTCTCCATTTTGCACTCCTGATTGATTTCCCGGCTCACTGCTGTCGGATGCAAGCAGCCCACAACCGATTAGTAAAGAAGAAAGCACGAGAATCAGGATCAGGATAAATAAGGTCTTGAGTTTAGGCATGCAGGTTCCTCCTTAGAAAAGACCTTTCTGAAATTACAAGCCCGCTCTTTGATTTAAAGCAACGGGCTTATCGTTATGAATTATAACTTAATAAAATCATAAATGCAATAGTTGGTTGCCATTAATCAGATTATGTTATAATGTAATCTATAGTTTGATCAGGATAATAGTTTTGTTATATTAGGTTCAGGAGGTTGGAGAATGGCTGATTTTAAAACCTGTCCGTTTTGCTTAGAAGATATCCCTTCGAGGGCTATAAAATGTAGATATTGTGAATCAATGCTGGAAGATGCCCCGGCACCCGCTGCCGTTAAGGCTGAACAAACAGGATCGGTTAAAAGTGATCGGGAGAAAAAGGTTTTAGCTCCCCGTCAGAGTGAAACCTACAAAAAAGCTTCGGTAAAGAAGGGTAACCGTTGGGTAATACCTGTAATAATCCTTGTCCTGCTCCTTGTTGTCGGCGCCGGTGCCGGTTACTGGTTCTTATTCCGCAGCGGTGATGTACCTTCTGCAGGAGGCACTGTTACCGGCGATCTTGTCGGTTCCTGGAAGGGGACGAGTGCAGATAATGAAGTATATTTTCAGTTTCTGCCAAACGAGATGGTGAATCTTGCTGTTCCATCTGAAGGTTATTGGTTCAGAACCCAGTATCGACTGGTTTCAGGTGAAGCAAATACTTACCTTGAGCTCTATCATCGCGGACTGGCAGAATGGGAACGAATTGCCCAGGTGATTTTTATCGACAATGAATTTGTCAACATCATCGACACATGGGATGGGATTGAGATCAACCTGGAAAGGGTGACTGACGCAGATTTCAGAAATGTTATTAATGATCTGCGTTTTGAACGTTAAAAATTTTATCTTTAAGTATCATCTTGCCAGGAAAGCCCTTTAATAAAAGGGCTTTTTTGATCACTCTCTTTGTGGAATGCTATAATAGGTGATAGTGGTGATTTAAGTTGACAAAAGACGAACTTTACATGAGCCAGGCAGTTGATCAGGCAATACTTGCTGGTCGTTGTGGAGAAGTGCCGATTGGAGCTGTCATCGTCCAGGATGGTAAAATACTTGCAGCAGACCGTAACAGAAGAGAAGAACTGAATGACGCTACAGCTCACGCCGAGGTTCTGGTGATACGCCAGGCAGGCAATATGCTTGCTGGTTGGCGGCTGCCGGGTTGTACGGTATATGTTACCCTGGAACCATGTCCCATGTGTGCTGGAGCATTGGTATTAGCCCGTATTGATCGACTGGTATTCGGTGCTCATGATCCAAAAGGAGGAGCAGCAGGGACTCTTCTGAATATTGTGCAGGATGACCGACTGAATCATACCATGGAAGTCACCGGTGGGGTCATGGAGGAAGAGTGTTCCGGGCTTTTAAAGGAGTTTTTCCGTGAAAAAAGAGAATGATTATCTTATTATGTTTGATAACGTCTGCGGGTTTACAAAGATGTCTTAACTGATATAATATTTTATGTGTTGCTAACTGACTATTGTGGAGAGATGGCCGAGTCCGGCTGAAGGCGCACGACTCGAAATCGTGTGTGTCGAAAGGCACCGTGGGTTCAAATCCCACTCTCTCCGCCAACAAGCACTATGGATAAAGGGATTGCGGTTATATCCGCAATCCCTTTACTTTACTTAAAAATGTAATTAATATTTGTCTTTTGAAATAATATTGCATAATGATCACAAAAGGAGGATAATCTAGCTGATTGAACCTCTTTACTGTATTTGCTGGATTCGCTTATATGGAGGTGATGCGGGGACGGCATTGCTAAACTTGAAAGGTTTTGCAATTCAAATTTTAGGGGGGTTCTTGATTTGAAACGTTTTTCATTTTTACTGATCGCTCTATTGCTAAGTGTGGTTTTGTTAACATCCGGGTGCGGCGGTGATACCGGCGGGGATGGTGGAGATGGCGGAGACGCACCTGGCGAGGAAATGGTCCTTGTGCATAATGTGGGAACTGAGCCGGAAACAATGGATCCACATCTTTCTACCGGAGTTCCGGAAGCAACCATAATGCTTCAGATCTATGAAGGGTTGGCAAGGTTAAATAATGACAGCTTACCTGAACTGGCCCTTGCCGAATCTGTCGAAGTCAGTGAGGATGATCTGATTTACACCTTCCATCTTCGCGATGGTCTGGTTTGGTCGAATGGCGAACAGCTGACAGCCGAAGATTTTGAGCTTTCCTGGAAGCGTGCTCTTGATCCTGAACTGGCTGCTGATTATGCTTACATGCTCTACTATATTAAAGGAGCTGAAGCATATAATACCGGAACAGGCAGTGTAGATGGCGTAATGGTCGAAGCGCTTGATGAGAAAACCCTTCAGGTTACCCTTGAAGCGCCAACACCGTTTTTCATGTCACTGGTAGCATTTAAAACATACTATCCATTGTATCAACCGGCCATAGAAGCGGACCCGGAAGGATGGCATCTAAGCGCTGATACAATCATTGGTAATGGGCCATTTAAACTCGAAAGCTGGGCCCAGGGTCAGATGGATTTTGTACCCAATGAAAATTACTATGATGCAGATGCCGTTATTCTGGACCGCCTGGTCTTCACAATGGTCGAGAATGAGAGCACCGAACTGACTATGTATGAAACCGGTGAAATTGATGTTACCCATACCGTACCCGGACCTGAAATACCACGTCTACAGCAAACCGGTGAGCTTTATATTTTCCCCTATTTCGGTACCTACTACTACATCTTCCAGGTTGAAAAGCCGCCGCTTGATGATGTCAGGGTCCGGAAAGCTTTAACCCTGGCGATCGATCGGGATGCTCTGGTTACCAATGTAACCCAGGGTGGCCAGCTTCCAGCATATGCATATGTGCCGAGTGGAATTCCCGAAGCTGACGGCAGTGACTTCCGTGAAAACGGTGGCGATTATTTCACTTATGATCCGGAAACAGCCAAACAGCTGCTTGCTGATGCGGGCTATCCGGATGGGGTTGGATTCCCCTCAGTGGAAATTCTATACAACACCTCTGAAATGCATAAATTAATAGCTGAGGCCATTCAGGAAATGTGGAAGCAGAACCTGGGCATTGAAAATGTAACCCTGACTAACCAGGAATGGGGGGTTTATTTGAATACCCGTGACGAGGGTGACTTCATGATCGCCCGCGCCGGCTGGATTGGTGATTACCTCGACCCCTACACCTTCCTCGATATGTGGGTAACTGGTGGTGGTAACAACAACTCCCGCTGGAGCAATGCAGATTACGATCGCATTTTAACCGAGGTGCGGATGCTTGATGACGAAGTTGCCCGCATGGAAATGATGCACCAGCTTGAGGACATCCTGATGGAAGAGATGCCAATAGCACCAATCTATTACTATACATTACCGATTATGATTAAAGATTATGTGAAAGGTTACAGCAAAGCAGCCGTAGGCGGTTTGGACTTTAAGACTGCTTATATTGAGAAATAAACCCATTTGAAATAAGCTTAAAGAGGTATACCAGGGGCCGTTAATTCTCCTCGGTATACCTCTTATTTACCTCTGGAGGTGCCTGCACCGATGCTTGGCTACCTTATTCGACGAATATTATCAGCGATTTTTGCTGTTTGGATTGTTATAACTGTTACCTTTGTTTTTATGCATGCTATTCCAGGTGGACCTTTCCAAACAGAAAAAGCAATTCCTCCGGCCATAAAGGCGAATATTGAAGCCCGTTACAAGTTGGATCAACCGCTTCATATTCAGTATGTTGATTATCTCAGCCATGTTGTGAGAGGTGATCTCGGTCCTTCTTTTAAATACCGCGGCCAGACTGTAAACGGAATTATTGCCGAACGGTTCCCGATATCAATGCAGCTCGGTTTGCTTACCTTTACCATTGCAATAATCGTCGGAGTGGGCGCCGGTATTCTTGCCGCGCTTTACCAGGGCAGGATTCCCGATTATATCACCATGTTTTTCTCAACCATCGGAATATCTGTTCCCAGTTTTATTTTAGGTACTTTATTAATGTACTTTTTAGCTTTTAAATGGGGCTTGCTTCCGGCAGCAATGTGGGGTACCCCACAACATATAATCATGCCGGCCATGGCACTTGCCGGACTGCCTACTGCTTTTATCGCCCGCCTGACCCGCTCCAGCATGCTCGATGTCCTGAACCAGGATTATATGAGAACAGCTTTGGCCAAGGGACTTCCCCGCTGGCGTATCATCTGGATTCATGCAGTAAAAAACGCGATCATCCCGGTAATAACCTATTCCGGGCCCTTGCTGGCAGCAATTTTAACCGGTAGCTTTATTGTTGAAAACATATTTGCCATCCCAGGTTTGGGCAAACACTTTGTAACAAGCATATACAACAGGGATTATACAGTTATTCTCGGGTTGACCATATTTTACAGCATTCTTTTAATCGGGTTGAATATGTTCGTTGATTTTGCTTATACAATGATTGATCCACGGATTAAACTTCTGGGTGGGAAGGAGTAAGCTATGCAGTACCCTGTAGAATTATTCAGGCCTGTTGCAGAAAAAACTGTTCAAGCTGAAATGGTGCGCCCCAGTATTACCTACTGGCAGGACGCCTGGCGGCGCTTGAAGCAAAACCCGGTTGCCATTGTCAGTCTGGCATTTATTGTTCTGCTCTTGATCGTGGCATTGATCGGGCCTTTCTTATCCCAATATACTTATTCCGACCAGGATTTTGATCGCAGAAACCAGGGGCCGAGCGCTGAACACTGGTTTGGTACAGATACACTTGGTAGAGATCAGCTGGTCAGGGTAATGCACGGAGCGAGGATTTCCCTTGCCGTTGGATTTGTTGCTTCCATAACTACATTTTTTATCGGGGTAATCTATGGGGGGATATCCGGTTACCTTGGTGGGAAAGTGGATAATGTAATGATGAGAATTGTCGATATATTGTACAGCATACCATTTCTACTCTGGGTCATTATGCTCATGGTTCTCTTCAGGGAACTATTCCCGGCAACCGGAGGTGGTGCCGGACTCTACAGTATCTTCATCGCACTCGGTCTCGTCTTCTGGTTACCCATGGCCAGAATAGTCCGGGGTCAAATCTTATCTTTAAAAGAACAGGAATTTGCCCTTGCCGCCCAGACAATTGGTGCTCCAAAATGGAAAATATTGTTCCGGCACCTGATACCCAATGCTATGGGTCCGATAATTGTTACTGCAACTTTGTCAATCCCGGAAGCCATCTTTACCGAAGCATTTTTAAGTTTTATCGGTCTTGGTGTTTCAGCGCCACGAGCCAGCTGGGGAATGCTGGCTTCAGACGCCTTAACATCACTTCGTTCTTTTCCTCACCTGCTCTTGTTCCCGGCGTTAGCAATTTGTTTGACTCTGCTGGCTTTTAATTTTCTTGGTGACGGTTTACGCGATGCTCTTGATCCGCGTATGCGTAAATAGGAGGATATGGCTGTGGGTAAACTACTAGAGGTAGATAACTTGCATGTTCAGTTCAAAACTTATGCCGGAGTTGTTGAGGCAGTTCGCGGAGTCAGCTTTGAGCTTGATACCGGTGAAGTTTTAGCGATAGTCGGTGAATCAGGTTGTGGAAAGAGTGTTACAGCACAATCGATCATGCGACTGATCCCTGAACCGCCGGGAAAAATAACGAATGGAAAAGTAATGTTTGACGGTCGTGAAATCCTTGACTTATCCGAGCGGCAGATGCGCTCAATCAGGGGTAATACAATCAGCATGATTTTCCAGGACCCGATGACATCCCTTAATCCTGTGCTGACTGTGAAAACCCAGATCATAGAAAGCCTGAGACAGCATGTTTCTATGAGCAGCAGTGCTGCAGAAAAACATGCTCTAGCTCTATTAAGTCTTGTCGGTATTCCGGCTCCTGAAACCAGGTTAAGGCAGTACCCCCACGAACTGAGTGGAGGGTTAAGGCAAAGGGTGATGATTGCCATGGCCCTTACCTGTGATCCCAAACTTCTTATTGCCGATGAACCGACAACTGCACTGGATGTTACTATTCAGGCTCAGATTCTGGAGGTGATCAAAGAGATTAAAGAGCGTTTAAATATGTCTTTGATCCTGATTACCCATGATTTGGGCGTTGTAGCAGGGATAGCAGATCGCGTTATGGTTATGTATGCCGGTCAGATTGTTGAAACCGGAACAGTTGACGAAGTGCTGAAAACACCTACTCACCCTTATACGTGGGGGCTTCTTCGTTCACTTCCCCGGCTTGATATGGATCGATCAAAGAAACTCGTTCCCATCTGGGGTCAACCTCCGGATCTTTTGCAGAGTTTTAATTGCTGTCCTTTTTCTCCACGCTGTGACTACGCAATGGAGATCTGCAATATCGAGATGCCCGAACCTTTTGGCCCAAACAAGGTCCGCTGCTGGCTTGAACATCCCCAGGCTCCAAAAGTAGATCGGTATTCCAGGGAGGTTGTTGAAAAGTGACAGCCATATTAACCGGGCAAAAAATGATTGAAACAGTAAATCTAAAAAAACATTTTGTAAAAACATCGGGTATGATCGGGAAACCGCTCACAGTCAAGGCTGTCGACGGAGTTTCATTTGATATTTACCATGGAGAAACTCTTGGTTTAGTCGGAGAGAGCGGATGTGGAAAAACAACTGTTGGCAGGACTTTAATTGGACTTTACAAGCCGACTTCAGGTAGTGTACTGTATAAAGGTGAAGATTTGGTTAAAGCTGATACTAATAAATGGGCTATTTACCGGCGTCAGATGCAGATGATCTTTCAGGATCCTTACTCTTCACTAAATCCAAGAATGACCGTAGGCGATATAGTGGGAGAGCCAATTGATATCCACCATCTTGCAGGCAGTAAATCCGAAAGACTTGAAAGAACACAGCAGCTTCTTGAACTGGTTGGTTTGAACCCCGAACATATAAACCGTTACCCTCACGAATTCAGTGGCGGTCAGAGACAGCGTATTGGAATAGCCAGGGCACTTGCAGTTGAGCCTGATTTAATTGTTTGTGACGAACCAATATCAGCAGTAGATGTTTCCATCCAGGCTCAGATTATTAATATGCTTGAAAAGCTGCAGGACGAACTGGGTTTAACTTATCTGATTATTGCCCATGATTTGTCCATGATTAAATATATTTCTGACCGGGTAGCGGTTATGTACCTTGGCAAAATAGTTGAACTGCTGACCAGTGATAACCTATATAAAACCCCACAGCACCCCTACACGAAGGCTCTCCTTTCTGCAGTTCCGATTGCCGATCCTGTTGTCGAACGGCAAAGAAAGAGAATAATCCTCGAAGGTGATGTGCCAAGCCCGGTAAATCCACCGGGTGGATGCTATTTCCATACCCGCTGTAGTCGGGTATTGCCCATATGCCGTGAGGTTGAACCGGAAAGAACCGATCTTGGAAACGGACAGTGGGTTGCCTGCTATAACCCGTAAAATAGCTAACTGCATATTTATCTAATTGGTTAAGCCACCTCTGTAAAAGCATTTTATGTTAAATTGTAACAGTTGAATGGGTGGCTTTTTCATTGTATAATATGACAGTTGAGTATTTCGTCCGGCGTGGAGAGATGGCTGAGTTGGTCGAAGGCGCTCGCCTGGAAAGCGAGTAGATGGGGCAAAACCCTGTCTCGAGGGTTCGAATCCCTCTCTCTCCGCCAATTTTTTTGGTTTGGCCGTGCTAGACGGGGAGGTAGCGGTGCCCTGAACCCGCAATCCGCTATAGCGGGGTTGAATTCCTGCCCCCGGTCGTGCAGCTTTAGGGTCAGCACCGGGTAAGTGGTGTCGAAGGCCTGGTCCCGTGCGGCGCAAGCTTATGAACCCCGTCAGGTCCGGAAGGAAGCAGCGGTAAGTGAGTATTTGCGGGTGCCACGGGAGCGCCGGGTTGGAGCTAACTGCCTGGAAGGCGCCTGGGGTTGCCGGTCAAAGGCAGGTGCACGGCCTTTAATATTATGATAAAGCTTCAGCTATCCCTGTTACCCGAAACTCTGGGCATCTTTCGATTGAATCGCAATGCTTTCATCTTAGGGCATATACTGCTAAGAAAAAGTTTTAACATAACCGGGAACCAATTAAGATCTGAGGTGTGGATAAGGTGCCATATCTAAGCTTGTACAGGCGACAAAGACCGATGACATTTGCAGAGATGACTGGCCAGGAACATATAACCCGGACATTGAGCAATGCTCTCAGGAGGGATAACCTGGCCCATGCATACCTTTTCTGTGGTCCCAGGGGCACGGGTAAGACTACTGCAGCGAAAATATTATCACGCGCCATGAACTGTGAAAAGTATCCGGTGGCAGAACCCTGTGGGCAGTGTGTAACCTGTAAAAACATTTTAGCCGGTGTTTCGATAGATGTAATTGAAATGGATGCAGCTTCAAACCGGGGGATTGATGAAATACGTGAATTAAGAGAAAGAACGCGCTTTGCCAGCGGAGAATGCCGCTATAAAGTATATATTATAGATGAAGCCCATATGCTTACACCCGAGGCTTGTAATGCTTTTTTAAAAACCCTCGAAGAACCTCCTCAAAACGTGGTTTTTATTCTGGCTACCACTGATCCGTCACGCCTACCTTCGACAATTGTATCACGTTGTCAGCGGTTTGATTTTCACCTTTTATCACTTGAGCAAATTAAGACAAGGCTATTACAGATTCTTGAATTGGAAAAATGGAAAGCCGAAGATGATGCCCTGATATTGATATCACGATTGGCGGATGGTTCACTTAGGGATGCATTGGGAATCCTTGAACAATCTGCTGCATACGGAGAAGAACGAATTACCGCTGATCATGTTCGTGCCGTTACCGGTTCCACCAGGGTTGAAACAATCAGGACTCTGGTTGAATCTTTGGTAAACGACAATCTGGATACCGGCTTGGAGTCTCTTGAAAATATTGTATACAGCGGCCGTGATCTACAGCTGCTTATTCGCGATTTAATTTTTGTATTTAGCAGGATGCTTTTGGCAGATGAAAAAGAAGATAAAAAAACAGTCGTAAGTATGTATGGGTTCGAAGATATTATTCACGTTAATAAAAAACGATTGTCCCGCCAATCGATTTTAGATGTTATAGAGATGCTTCATATGGTAGGAGGAGAACTTCGGCATGCTCATTTTCCGCAGTATATTCTTGAAGTTGCCCTGATCCGGCTAATCAGGCTTCTACATGGGAGAGTGGAGCAAGTTTCATCCCGGGACAAAATGGAAAGTACCAAACTTTCAGAGGAGCCCCCGGTAAGTTCTTCGGATACTGACCTTGGCAAAATACCTGAGGTTGCTTATATCTCAAATGAAAATTCAACTGAAAAAACAGCTACTCCTGATCTTACCGAAAATCTTAATAAATTGAGAGAGGCCTGGCCCGAAATAGTTCATCAATTAAAAAGAAAACAGAAGAGTACTGCGGCCTGGTTGGAACCGGCAGAAATAGAAGATTTTAAAGGACATTTGATTTCTCTGTCATATAAACCTGAATATGCTATTCACCGGGAGCGAATAATGGGTGATGCTCATCGTAAATTGGTTGAAGATGCGCTCTCTGCGTTCTGCCGTAAATCTGTTCATATTAAAGCAATATTGACAGAGGAAACAGAGAATACAGCTGAAAAAGATATTAGCGAAAAGATTTCTGACAGGAAGGTATCAGAGGCTGTAAAAAAATCAACAAGCGCTGAAGATGCTGTAAAACTATTTGGTGGTGAATTAATAGATTCCGATTGAAAGGAGTTGGAGAATAATGTCCAATGGTGGTATGGCCAAAATGATGAAACAACTGCAAAAAGCCCAGGCGGATATGAGCAGGCTTCAGGAAGAAATTGCAAAAAGAACTGTTGAGAGTACTAGCGGTGGTGGTGCGATAAAGGTTATTGCCAACGGCCAGAAAAATCTGGTGTCAATTCAGATAGATCCGGAAGTTATATCTGAGGAGAACCGTGAAATGCTTGAAGATTTGATCATTGCAGCGGTCAATGAAGCATTTCATCGAGTTGATGAAATGGTTGCACAAGAGATGCAGAAAATGGCTGGCGGTCTTGGTCTTCCTCCCGGCTTGATGTAATTATCAGAAAGGCAGTTGAAACAGTCAATGGCTTTTCCAAATGCGCTCAAGAGACTGATCGAGGTATTATGCCGTTTCCCGGGAGTCGGACCAAAAACAGCTCAAAGATTGGCTTTTTTCTTACTTGGCTGTTCAAGGGAAGAAGTAGTTACTATAGCCAGGGCGATGGTTGACGCAAAAGATAAGCTCACCTTTTGTGAAGTTTGCGGGTGTTTGTCCGAAAAAGAAGGATGCGCTTATTGCCAGGATTCGAAACGTGATAAAAGTTTGATCTGTGTGTTACAGGAACCACGGGATGTATTAGTCCTTGAACGAACCGGTCAGTACAGGGGGCTCTATCATGTATTACATGGTGCCCTCTCTCCCTTGGACGGTATTGGCCCGGAAGAACTTAAGCTGGATAGATTAGTGAACAGAATAGAAGAAGAAGGTATTAATGAAGTTATTATTGCCACCAATCCAAATGTAGAGGGAGATGCAACTGCAGGTTACCTGGCAAGGCTTTTGAAACCACTGGAAATAAGAGTTACAAGAATTGCTTTTGGCTTGCCGGTTGGTGGGGATATTGAATATGCAGATGATTTAACGCTTAGCAGAGCTCTTGAAGGGCGCAGGGAAATGTAAAAAAACATTTTAAGTCTTCATATAATTTTTCATCGCTCCAACTACCATTGCCGGCAGGTGGGCATAATCTTCGGTTGGAAGATAACCGGAAGCTGTTTCGTCAAAAAGAATATTTGCAGATGCAGGCATTTCATCATCACCCGGCCATAATTGAAAGCATATAGGCACTCTCGGCAATACAGGAATCATTATACTGATGCCGCTCATTGAGAGCCTGGTCCCTCCCATGGCAAGAGCAGACTTTTCATATTCATCGGGAATTTCTCCGAAAGTCCTGAGAAAAGGTTTCACAGCCTTGTTGTTAAAAGGATCGATATATATATCACCGCCTGGTAAATGCCTGTATGCAATCCAACGTCCGGTCAGCTTCTGACCGTTTGCTGTGATCATATAGTGTAGAATTATTATTGCAACATATGTGGAAGCGGGTTCGCCGTTTTTCAAGGTTACATTTCCTGATGGATATTGAACCAGGTAATCTGAATCGATAAAACGGACTGTATGAATTGAGTCATGTTGGTCATAAGGGACATCAGCCTGTTCAGCCATTTTATCGGGAACATTCCTGCTAAACTGTTTAACGGCATGCTCCAAAGTGACATCCAGGTTAAAAAAGCTTTGTTTTTTGCTCATATTAATATTCCCCCGAATTGTGCAATTTATTATGAAAAAGAACAATTGAATTGTTAACTTCATCGGGTTTTTCAATCATTGCCATATGTCCCGCGTCAGTAATTATATCAATTTCTCCCCGGGGCAGTTTATCGCTAAGAAATCTGCTGTATTTAACCGGAGTCAGTAAGTCTTTACTGCCACAGATTACCAATGATGGCTGCATTATTAGGGCTAGTTTGTCAGTGATGTTAAAATTATTGCAGGCTGATAAATCAGAATATAATAAAACAGGATTAGTAGCAGTTAATTCTTCTCTGGCACGGTTGAGCAGTTCATCCGACGCATTCTCCCCGTATAGATATTGAATAAAATCAGCTGGCATAGTTTCTTTTTTAAGAGAACTGAGCAATTCAGGTAATACCTTTAAACGGCACCCGGTGCCGATAAGTACAAGCCCCAAAACGTGATCAGGGTATTTCATCGCATAAGCCATAGCAATAGCTCCGCCCATTGAATGGCCGGCTAACAGAAAATCTTTGAGTTTCAAGCTTTCTGTAAATTGGTGCAGCCAGTCTCTGTATGTTTCAATATTACTTGCCGGTGGGCCTTCCGAGCGACCATGACCGGGCAGATCAACTGCTATAGGCTCTAATGAGTCAGGTAAATTCTTCAGTTGGAAAAGCCAGTGGTGATGTCCTCCACCTGAGCCATGGCAAAAAAGTATCGGCGTTCCCGTTCCATTTCTTTGGCTGTAATAGCAGCGTACCGAATTTATCTCGATATACGGCATGCATTCACCTCTTCCAGTTTAGATACTCATAAATGAATTCGCTTTAAAATAAGGCTTATCCTGCTGTAACTCCACACATACATTATTGACACTGGGTAAGTGGTTTGTTATGATCATTGAAATTAACAACCTGATTAAAATACGGGGGGAGAATAACTTGCAAGCTGACAAATTCGCGTGGGAAGGTCTTACTTTTGATGATGTTCTCCTGGTTCCCTCCCGGTCAAAAATCTTACCTCGGGATGTTGATATATCAACTCATTTAAGCCGAAATATAAAACTGAACTTGCCATTGATGTCAGCAGGTATGGATACGGTTACTGAGTCCAGAATGGCTATTGCCATTGCCCGCGAAGGAGGTATAGGCGTAATTCACCGTAATATGCCCATGGAGAAACAGGCTGAAGAGGTGGATAAAGTTAAACGTTCCGAGCATGGGGTAATCACTAACCCCTTCCGTTTAACCCCAGAACATATTCTTAATGATGCTGCAGCATTAATGGAGAGATACAGAATTTCAGGCGTACCTGTAACTGTTGGTGAAAAGTTGGTCGGTATTATAACCAATCGCGATCTGCGTTTTGAAGAAGATTATTCAAGACCGATTGGAGAAGTAATGACACATGATAAACTGGTAACAGCTCCTGAAGGAACAACCCTCAAAGAAGCACAGGAAATTTTGCGGCACCATAAAATAGAAAAATTACCTATCGTTGATGATCAATTTAATTTAAAAGGATTGATCACAATCAAAGATATTGAGAAAACTATTCAATTTCCACGGGCATCCAAAGACCGCAACGGAAGATTGCTGGCAGCAGCAGCAGTTGGGGTTGGCAGGGATGCTGTCGCCAGGGCCGAGGTACTTGCTGAAGCGGGAGTTAATCTTATCGTCGTCGATTCTGCTCATGGTCATTCCCAGCCGGTTCTTGATACGGTAAAAGAGATTAAAAGGCTCTTTCCTGATATAGATCTTATGGGGGGTAATATTGCTACTGCTGATGGAGCAAGGGATCTGATCAAAGCCGGAGCAGATGCAATTAAGGTAGGAGTCGGTCCGGGTTCAATTTGTACAACCAGGATAATTGCCGGTATCGGAGTTCCTCAAATAACTGCGGTTTTTGAAGCAGCCCGGGCGAGCAGGGAGTTTGAAATACCGGTTACAGCGGATGGTGGAATTAAATATTCGGGAGATATTACTAAAGCCCTGGCAGCTGGAGCTTCGACAGTCATGATTGGAAGCTTGCTGGCTGGAACTGAAGAAAGCCCCGGTGAATTTGAGATATTCCAGGGTCGCAGTTATAAAGTTTACAGGGGTATGGGTTCATTGGGAGCGATGAAAGAGGGATCCCGTGATCGCTACTTTCAGGAATATGAGCAGAAATTGGTTCCGGAAGGGATTGAAGGTAGAGTTCCATTTAGAGGCACTGTTGGTGATATGGTTTTTCAAATGGCTGGTGGTCTGCGGGCCGGGATGGGATATTGTGGTGTGGCCAATATTGATGAGTTACAGCAGAAAACAAGATTTATCAAGATATCCGGCGCCGGATTAAAAGAGAGTCATCCGCACGGAGTTCAAATTACCAAGGAAGCTCCTAACTACAGTTTTTAAAATCTGTTTTCATCTACTTACTACTGCAGACTGTATAAGTCTGCATTTTTTTGGTAAACTGAAGATAATTGGATTATCGGATAAAAGAACAAATAGCTAGATGAAAGGGTGTTTATCTCGCGAGGATACTTAATAACTCTTGAAGGAATTGACGGCTGCGGAAAATCAACCCAGGTTAGCAGGTTGCAGCAATTTCTTTCATGGCAAAATATCCCATTTGTTTCAGTTCGTGAACCGGGTGGAACTCCCGCCGGAGAAGACATCAGGAAAATACTATTACAGAATGATTACCCTCTTTCACTGCAGTGTGAGCTACTCCTCTATATGACCGCACGGTCTGAATTAGCCGATCAGATTATAATTCCTGCTTTGTTGGCCGGCAAACTGGTTATTTGTGATCGCTATACTGATTCTACTCTTGCTTACCAGGGATATGGTGGAGGCGCTGATATTTCTTGGATCCGTGAATTAAATCACAAGGTAACAAGGGGAATTTCTCCAGACCTGACCTTTTTGCTCGATTTGCCGGTTTCCGAAGCTTTTTCCAGAAGAGGTAATAATAATGACAGAATGGAGCAAAATGATCTGGCTTATTACCATAGAGTAAGGGATGGATATCTGGAATTGGCCCGGATGGAACCACATCGCTTTATCGTTATCAATGCCTCTAAGGGAATTGAGGATCAGGAAAAACTGATCGGCGGTTATGTGAAAGAATTGACAAATAAAAGGTTAACAAAGGAAGTTTAAATGAATTCAACTTTATTAATAGGGCAACCAGAAGCTCGTGAATTATTGTCAAAAAATCTAGATTTACACCAAGTAAGCCATGCAATATTAATAACCGGGCAGGCAGGAATTGGAAAGAAAAGTTGGGGCAGTGCGCTTGCCCAGGCCTTGTTCTGTAAAGACCGTGATGGAGTTGAATCATGCCAGGTATGTGATCCCTGTCGTCGTTTTCTTAGTGGGAATCATCCTGAATATTTTATTGTTAAACCTGATGGACGTAATATAAAGATTGATCAGATTAGAAATCTTCGTGAAAAATTTTTTCTGCTTGGCGGAAATAAGGTTTGTCTGATTGAACAGGCAGAAACCATGACAGCTGAAGCTTCATCATCGATGCTGAAGATACTCGAGGAACCGCCGGATAGGTTATATTTTATTTTGCTATCTGAACAGCCCGGGAAGATAATTGATACCATTTTATCAAGGTGCCAACGATATACCTTGCAGCCGTTGAGCAGAACTGAAATAATAGAGTTATTGCAGGACAGAACTAATGTTTCAGAAGAGCACGCTTATTTAATGGCCGGTATCTCAGGCGGTATACCGGGCTATGCATTGAATCTTGCCCACAATGAAGATTTTGCAAATCGGTTTGAAGAGGCAAAAACACTTGTTTCGAACCTGGCCTCAGGACGCGATTCAGTCCGCCAGCTAATCTCTTGGGCTGCCACCCTGGCAGAGAGAGAGGATCTTATATCTTTTTTAGAGCTTTTATGTATGATATTTCGCGATAGCATAGTCAGGCTGTTTATTAAAAATGAAAGATTTACAGCAAATCCGGATCAAACATCATCGGGGCTGGATAATCTGACTCCGGATATTTTGGAAGAGACCATACTATTGATTAACGAAACCGCCAATCAACTTGCAGAAACCAATGTTAATCGTCGCTTATTGATAGAAAAAATGCTTATTATTACTCAGGGGAGGTTAAGCAGATGCCAACAGTAGTCGGGATTAGGTTTAAACCAGCCGGAAAGGTTTATTATTTCGAGCCTGGATCAGATAGATTAACGCAGGGTGATCGGGTTATTGTTGAAACTGCAAGGGGTCAGGAAATAGGAAATGTTGTTTTGGATGTCAGGGAAGTGCCTGAAGTAGAATTGGTATTACCCCTGAAAAAAGTGATTAGAGTTGCTTCCGAAGCTGATTGCCGTCAGGCGGAGGAGAATGTTGAGAAGGAAGCTGCTGCTTTCGAAAAGTGTCAGCAAAAAATTAAAGAACACGGACTGGATATGAAGCTTGTCACTGTTGAATATACTTTTGATCGTAATAAGATCATTTTTTATTTTACTTCTGAAGAGCGGGTAGATTTCAGAGAACTGGTAAAAGATTTAGCTTCAATATTTAAAACCCGTATTGAGTTGAGGCAAATTGGAGTTCGGGATGAAGCCAAGATAAAAGGTGGTATTGGCCCCTGTGGGCGGGCTTTTTGCTGCAGTACATTTCTCGAAGATTTTGAACCGGTGTCGATTCGAATGGCAAAAGGACAGAATTTATCACTAAACCCTACAAAAATATCGGGAGTTTGCGGTAGGTTAATGTGTTGCCTTCGTTATGAAGCAAGTTCGTATGAAGATGCCCGTGCAGAACTCCCCAAGCAGGGATCACTTGTACTAACCCCTGATGGAGAAGGGGAAGTAAAGGATATAAACCATAGAAAACAAACTGTTATAGTAAAATTATCTGAGTCGGGCTATATAAGAGAATTTCCGGTCGAAGAGGTTGATATGCCATAATGACTGGGGCACGGTAAGACCGTGCCCCTTAGGATTTAACAAAAATATTAATCTTTTGCTAATTTGTCAATACACTCCCGGCAAACGATACGATTTCCGAAGTGTTTAACATTATCGGCATTTCCACAGAATAAGCAGGCAGGTTCATATTTTTTAAGGATAATTTTTTCAGCATCTACGTAAATTTCAAGAGCATCTTTGACTTCTATCCCCAGTGTACGTCGTAATTCAATAGGAATAACTACCCGGCCAAGTTCATCAACTTTTCTTACAATCCCTGTTGATTTCAAATCATTTCCTCCTTTTCTTCATAATGGAGCAAGGCTGGTTTGGATATTATACCAGTAATTGACATGGCAAGTCAATAGTTTTTTTCCCAATATATTCAGCTTTACAAAAATATTACATGGAAGTATTCCCAATTTCTGATTACCTTGACAGTAATTTATGCTCTGATATAATAACGACATCTTATGGCAGTGGAGGAGGCCGGAAATTGGCGGGAAATAAAACATTTTATATAACAACCCCCATCTATTATCCGAGTAACAAACTTCATGTAGGGAATTCCTATACCACGGTTGCTGCTGATGCGATGGCCCGGTTTAAGCGCCTGACAGGTTATAAGGTTTGGTTTCTTACAGGAACCGATGAACACGGGCAGAAAATACAGCGCCAGGCTGATGCAGCAGGAAAACCCCCCATGGCTTTTGTTGACGAAATTGTGGCCTGGATAAAGGGTTTATGGAAAGAGCTTGATATATCCTATGATGACTTTATAAGGACTACAGAAGAACGACATAAGGAAAAAGTTGCCCGTATATTTACCCATTTCTATGAAAAGGGTGATATTTACAAGGGGAGGTATGAAGGATGGTATTGTACACCCTGTGAAGCATACTGGACAGAACGGCAGTTAGTTGAATGTAAATGTCCTGATTGTGGCCGTGATGTTGAACTGATTGCTGAAGAGGCATACTTTTTCAGGATGTCTAAATACGCCGATCGACTGATGGAGCATATAGAAAATAATCCTGAATTTATCCTGCCTGCATCAAGAAAAAACGAGATGATCAACAATTTTCTTAAACCGGGATTAGAGGATCTCTGTGTATCGAGAACTTCTTTTAACTGGGGCATTCCTGTTCCTTTTGATCCATCTCATGTAATCTATGTGTGGCTTGATGCTCTGAGTAATTATATTACTGCTTTAGGTTTTGGTGAAGAGGGTAGTATTTACGAAACTTTTTGGCCTGCTGATGTTCAGTTAATCGGAAAAGATATTTTGCGATTTCATACTATATATTGGCCTATTTTCCTAATGGCCCTCGATCAACCTTTGCCAAAAACAGTTTTTGGCCATGGTTGGTTGATGCTACAGGATGGGAAAATGTCAAAATCAAAAGGCAATGTGGTTGACCCTCTTGTATTGGCAGAGCGTTACAGCTCTGATGCTCTGCGTTATTTTCTTTTAAGAGAAATTCCTTTCGGACAGGATGGTATTTTCAGTCTTGAATCGTTTATTACACGAATTAATAGTGATCTGGCAAATGATCTGGGCAATCTGGTCAGCAGGACTCTGACAATGGCAGAACGATACTTCGATGGAGAACTTCCTTCTCCGGAAATTGATAATGAAACCAGCGACAGAGAATTAAAAAATCTGGCACTGGAGACTCCTAAAGTTATGGAAGTATTTATGGATCAACTTAAAACCAGTGATGCTTTAGCTGAACTCTGGAAATTAGTCCGACGCAGCAATAAATATATCGATGAGAACATGCCATGGGAATTGGCTAAAGATCCAGCGAAACAGGGGCGTCTTGGCACCGTTATATATAATCTGATTGAAAGTATCCGTTTCATTGCTGCTATGTTACAGCCATTTTTACCGAGATCTCCGGAATTGATCTGGAGTCAGCTCGGAGTGAGAGATAAAAAGGAATTGCAGAGCTGGGAAAGTTTGATGAGTTGGGGACTTATGCAGCCGGGTACTATCGTAGAGAGGGGCGAAGACTTATTCCCCCGCCTCAACTTACAGGCAGAAATCAGGGAAATGCAGGGTGGACAAACACAAGATGTAGAAGCATCTTCAGATACTGTTGAAAAGGATGAAGGTTTGATCAGCCTCGATCAATTTCAGACAGTTGATTTGCGTGTAGCGACAATAATAGCTGCAGAAAAAATTCCAAAGTCTGATAAACTGCTGAAAATAGAAGTTTCTCTGGGGGAAAGTGAACGGCGGCAGGTTGTGGCTGGAATAGCCGAACACTATAAACCCGATGAACTGATCGAGAAACAGGTGCTTTTTGTGGCAAACCTTAAGCCGGTTAAACTACGCGGTGTCCTTTCCCAGGGTATGCTTTTAGCTGCTACCGACCAGGAAGGCCGGCTTGCGTTAACCGCTGTTGAAAAACCGATCAGTCCCGGAAGCAGGGTTAGCTGATTTGACTGTTCTCATTGATTCACATGCCCACCTGGATTTCCCCCAGTACAAAAATGATCTGGACCAGGTAATTGATCGAGCCAGAGGTGCCGGAATAGTAGCAATACTTAATGCCGGAGCTGATGAAACCAGTTCGATGAAGTCAGTTGAACTAAGCAAGAAATACCCATTTATCAGCGCTTCAGTTGGTATACACCCACACAGTGCAACAAGGGCAGCTTACGGGTGGTTTGAGAGACTGGAAGTGATGGCTCGTTCAGATATAGTTTTAGCTATTGGTGAAACGGGCCTGGATTTTTACCGTAATCTTTCACCCCGGGAAAAACAGGAAGAGGTTTTTCGGGATCATGTTCGTTTAGCCTGTAGGGTGAATAAACCTTTAATTATTCATAGCCGTGAAGCTCATCCTGAGACCTTGCAAATTTTGAAAGAAGAGTACCTGCCTGATAAAGTGGGAGTTATGCACTGCTTTTCAGGCAGTATCAAGCAGGCTGAGGAATTTCTCGGTTTGGGTTTTTATATATCTATTGCCGGCCCGGTTACATATCCTCGTTCACACGAACTTCGTGATCTATTGAAACATATTCCCCCGGACAGGTTATTGCTTGAAACAGATGCACCGTATTTGCCACCACAGGCTTATCGCAGTCAGCGTAACGAACCTGCATACATACTTCTCACTTATGAAAGGGTTGCACTGGAACTGCATCAAGATCTTGATAAACTTGCCGGGCAAGTATATTTAAATGCTATACGTCTTTTTTCTGATAATCTGGTGGATCGGGATTAGGTAATACTTAAGAAAACGGCATAGTATGATGAACATATAAAAACGCTTCTTCTTTTCAAAGTAAAAAGAGAAGCGTTTTTAAAAAACAGAAAATTAGTTTTTACCAGTTCAAAAAGTAAAAAGCTCTATGCCTCCGGAAACATTGAGGCCTACGCCGGTTATATAACGGGCTTCTTCTGTAGCCAGAAATACTATGGCATGAGCAATATCTTCCGGCTCGCCCGGCTTTCGGAAAGCAGTGCGGGCGATCATTCGTTCATTCATTTTAGGGTTACCGCTTTTCCATGCTTCCGTTCCAATAATGCCTGGAACTATAGCATTGACAGTAATATTATATCGTGCACCCTCCAGGGCCAGGCTCTTTGTTAAACCAAGCACAGCAGCTTTTGTTGAAGAATAGCTGGCCTGGCCAAAGCCACCCATCGTGCCGGCAACAGAAGCCATATTTATTATTCTGCCCCATTGCTGTGATTTCATATATGGCCAGACAGCTTTTGCACAGTTGTATGCACCGGTTAGATTAATTTTCAAATCTCGTTCCCAAAGCTCATCGCTCTGATTTTCAATGGTAGCTACATGATCCAGAGCAGCTGCATTGTTGACCAGTATATCAATGCGACCAAATTCTTCCACAACCCCGGATATAACCTCAGCCACCTGCTCCCGGTTGGTAACATCCATTTTAAAGGCAGCTGCCCGGCGGTTCATTTTTATAATATCTTTCGCAGTCTGTTCTGTATAAACTATGCCCTTGCTTTTCATCACCTGGGCAAGAGGTCCAAACCGGTTAACATCATTAGATTGATCGCTTTCCAGTAAGATATCTGTAATGATCACATCTGCTCCGGCTTTGGCTAAAGCAAGAGCATCTGCTCTGCCCAGGCCTCGGGACCCCCCTGTTACAAGGGCAACTTTGCCTTCCAGGTTGAACACGGAATTCAATCCTTTCTGAAGCAGATACTTAACCAAGCAGGCTCTGAAGCTTCATTGCCAGAGACATATCACCTTTTACTTTAAGTTTACCGGCCATAAATGCAGAAGTAGCATTTAGCTTGCCGTCCAGCATGTTGTTGAAGTCTTCCGCGGCCATGGAAATGGTTATATTCGGGTTGTCATGAGCAGCTTCAACCACGGTTGGTTTTCCATCATCTACAGCGACATGGAATACTCCTCCAC
The DNA here is from genome assembly GCA_033549065.1 of Bacillota bacterium. Taxonomy (NCBI): domain Bacteria; kingdom Bacillati; phylum Bacillota; species Bacillota bacterium. Next base: position 200,088 of record JAWSUE010000001.1, on the reverse strand, counting down.
AGTCTCCAGTAAGGTCAAACTGGTATACAGCACTAACCCCTTTCATTTTTGCCGGGTCGGCTGCTTCAATTTTTGTAGTAAGGTTGCCTAATATTTCTTTTAAGTCTGCCATTAAAAATAACGCCTCCTTAAAATAATTTCAAGTATAACGGTTTGGAATAAGTTTAAAGCGAATTACTGCCCTCCTTTCGGAACTGAAATTGCTTAAACAGGTGAATTATTACTATTGTAAAATATATTATAAAGCATTTAAGCTGATTTGTCATCATATTTTTGAGATTAATCAATCCCAAATAGTAATTTTAAAGCAATTGCGATAATTAATAATATATTTGACTCTAGCAAAGCTTAGAATGTAGAATAAAAATCAGTTCAGCAGGATTCAGGAGGAGTATAGGCATGTCTCAAAAGCCAAATGTTACTTCACCGCGAGAAATCGTAATGCTTTTTGACCGATATGGATTACACCCTCTGCGGCAGTATGGGCAAAATTTCTTGATTGATTCCAATGTTGTACGAAAAATTGTTGATGCTGCCGACATATCTGCAGATGATACAATTATTGAGGTCGGTCCCGGTGCAGGTGCTCTTACCGGTGCAATTGCCGGTGTGGGAGCAGATCTCTTTGTGATTGAGATAGATAGTGGGCTTGTAAATCTACTGGATGATTTCTACGGACATGAGGATAATGTTCGCATTATAGAAAAGGATGTTCTCAAAATAAACTGGACAGATTTTTTTAAGCTATTTAATATACCGGCAACTGTTAAGCTAATTTCCAACCTGCCATATAATATTTCCGGACCCTTTATGTATAATCTTTTCAGGGCGTCATTTCCTTTTTCAAATGCAATATTGATGTTTCAGAAAGAGGTTGCAGATAGGCTTTTGGCAAAACCGGGAGAGAAAAATTATGGCAGTCTCTCTGTAATATGCAGTTATTATGCCGAAGGGCGGTATCTTTTTGACATTTCAAAGAATGTTTTTTGGCCGAAACCAAAAGTAAGTTCGGCTGTAATTAATTTACATCCGAAAATTCACACAGTAAATGCAGGTGAAGAAAAGCTATTCTGGCAAATAGTACAAGCTGCTTTTCAGCAGCGTCGAAAAACAATCCTTAACAGTCTTAAAGAAAATATGCCGCTCTCAAAAGAACAGATTCATCTTCTATTGAGTGAAGCAGCAATAGATCCCGGAATCAGGCCGGAACAGCTGTCGGTTGAACAGTTTGCATTGCTATCCAGAATCACTTATAATGTTCTTAGCAAATTAAGCTGAAAGGTCGTTACCTTAATGCTTTTTACCAGCCCGTCCAGAGGGCAGATTGAGTTTGAAGATTTATTTGCTGAATTAGTAAAATATACCAATGAATACCCTGATGACTCCTACAAATTGATCATCGGAACCGATTCACATTCCTTTTTAAATGACTGTGTCATATTTGTTACTGCTGTGGTCGTTCACCGTATTGGTAAAGGTGGACGTTTTTATTATCATAAACAGAAAACACGCTATATGGAAAGCCTGAGGCAGCGTATTTACTATGAAACTTTCTTAAGCCTGGAAGTGGCGACCCGCCTGACAGAAAAGTTAGCCCAGAACAGTGATCTTCATCTTAATGTTGAAATTCACCTGGATGTCGGAGAAAAGGGTGAAACCAGAGATATAATCAAAGAAGTTGTTGGGATTGTCATCGGCAGCGGCTACCAGGCCTGTATCAAGCCAGATTCATTTGGAGCCACTACGGTTGCAGATCGGTTTACCAAATAAGGGATAGTATGGCCTATTGAGGCTTATTTCCATTCTGATCCACGGTTTATTACCCGCCTTCTTTTGCTTACGTCCTTTAACTTGGTCTTTCTTGACTAATTGTCTGAAATTATGTTATAATTACGATTAGAATACTTATAAGGTGGTTTTAAATGGTGGCTAAAGATGTCCTATTTGAAATCCGCAAAAAGCTGGAATCACACCTTGGTGAAAAGATCAAGCTTCGCGCCAACCGCGGTCGTCGTAAGACGTATGAAAAAGAAGGTGTGTTAGAAAGTATCTACCCTTCAATCTTTATTGTAAGAGTAGATGAGAACAATTATTATCAAAGGCTTTCTTTCAGTTACGCAGATGTACTTACCGAAACTGTGGAACTGAGTTTTGGTGAAGGAAGCATGAGGCGATCAGTGGGATTGTAGTTTATAAGCAGGAGAAATTATGATCAACTGCCCAGTCCGCAGAAAGAAAATGGATATAGGGTGCCTCCACAAGGATGAGTTAAATTTAAACCGGGTCATTTAAAGATCCGGTTTTATTTTGTTAAAAAAGACAGGTAAAGCTTTCTATGAATACAAGTAAGCGAGTACCGGAAGCCATATGGGCAGGATTATAAATGCTTTTGTAGAATAGCGAAAAATAGGGCTGACAATTAGTGATTGATGCGAAGGAGGTAGACAGATGAAAGCACTGTTGGTAATTGATATGATTTATGATTTTATTGATCCTGGAGGAGCTTTATATATAGGCCCGGTTGCTGATATACTTGTCCCTGCTGTCAAGGAAAGAATTGATATATACCGTTCAGAAAATAAATTAGTAATATACATATGCGATCGCCACCTTAATGATGATCGTGAGTTTGAGATGTTTCCCCCACACAGTTTGAAAGGATCCGGGGGAGATGAAATAGTCTCTGAACTGCTTCCACTTGACAATGAACAAATAATACATAAAAGAAGGTATAGCGCTTTTTTTGGCACTGACCTTGATTTGACACTTAGAGATCATGGTGTTTCAGATGTAGAACTGGTTGGTTGCGTAACAAATATTTGTATTTTATACACTGCTGCTCTGGCCCGCATGCTGAGCTACAGGGTAACGGTTCCGGTTGAGGCTGTAGCCAGTTTTGATCACGACGCACATAATTTTGCCCTTAGAGAAATGGAAAAAACGCTGGGAGTAACTCTTATCTGAAGATACCCGGAGGAATCTTATGAACTCAAATGATTTTGTTACCTTGAAGGATATTGCATCAATTAAACTCGAAGTGGACAACAGGTTATTTTCAGCTACAGCCTCAGAAATTGAATGCGGGCTGACAAGCGATGTTTACTTTGTCCGGACAAGGGATTTACTTGGCTCTATGAAGCTTGCCGACACAGAAGTAACTGCTGAAATATTTTCCTCAAGACCGGGTATCCTTGCCGGAATAGATGAGTCACTATACTTGCTTCGTAACCGTAATCTCGAAATATGGGCTCTGCCTGAAGGTGCAGAAATTGAAGAAAAGGAAGTAGTATTGAGAATCAAAGGGCAGTATGGGGACTTTGGGATTTATGAAACCCCATTATTAGGGATATTGGCCAGTTCAAGTGGTTGGGCAACAGCTGCCAGAACTTGTAAGGAAGCTGCCGGTGAGTGTACTGTAATTTGTTACGGCGCTCGACATCTGCATCCGGCAGTCGCTCCTGTTATGGAAAGGGCGGCAGTTATTGGGGGTGCAGATGCCTGCAGTTGTATTCTTGGTGCCCTGCTCTTAAACAGGACTCCAGTAGGAACCATCCCCCATGCTGCATTTCTAATTGTGGGAGATACCGTGGAACTGGCAGCAGCTTATGACCGGTTCGTCCCTGAAGATGCTCCAAGGATTATTTTGGTTGATACCTTTAAAGACGAAACTGAAGAGGCTTTGAGAGTAGCAGAGGCGCTTGGGAAAAAACTTGACGGAATCCGCCTTGATACTCCCGGAGAACGTGGAGGCGTAACCCCCGGATTAGTTAAAGAAACAAGAGCAAGGTTGAATCAGGCTGGTTATGAACATGTTAAAATCGTTGTATCAGGAGGTTTGAACCCGGAAAGAATTAGTTTGTTGGTAGAAGCAGGAGCAGATGCCTTTGGTGTTGGCAGTTATATTTCCAGGGCTCCTGCAATCGATATGACTATGGATTTAAAAGAAGTTAAGGGTAAAGTTTTAGCCAAGCGGGGGCGTATTCCTGGAATAACCGAAAATAAACGGTTGGTAAAAGTGAAATAAAAATGAGAACTAGACAGGTAATCAGGGCTTCAGCAAAGATAAACCTTGGGCTGAATGTACTAAGCCGCCGTCCTGATGGTTATCATGAACTGGAGTCAGTCATGCAGCAGATATCACTGGCCGATCTAATCGTACTTGAGCCGTATCCTGACAAGAATTGTAGGTTTAGCTGTACAGTTCAGGCGTTATCCGGTCCGGATAACCTGGTTTTTAAAGCTGTTCAACTTCTGGAGGAGAAAGCAGGGGAAAAACTCGGTGGTGTAGCAATAACCCTCTATAAAAATATACCTTTAGAGGCAGGATTGGCTGGCGGAAGCAGCGATGCAGCCGCTGCATTAATTGGATTAAACAGGTTCTGGAATTTAGGTTTTAGTAAAGATGAATTAAATAACTTAGCATCCCAGTTAGGTTCCGACGTTACTTTTTGTCTGGGCGGGGGTACGGCATTGGCAATGGGCAGGGGAGAAATAATTGAAAGGCTTCCTGCTCTACCATTTTTTTGGGTGGTTTTGGCTGTACCAAAAGGGATAAAAATATTGACGGCTGAGGCTTACGGTGCCCTGGATCAAAGAAATTTCGGAAACCCTGTTATTATACCATTGATTGAGGCGATCAGAAATAAATCAAAACGAGGTATACTTGACTGGCTTCAAGCAGGGAAAACAAACACGTTGGAAACTGTAAGGGGCCCAGGTTTCGATAAAGTGCAGCAGTTAAAGCGAAGGCTCGTTAATCTTGGGCTGATGCCTCTTTTTTCAGGAAGCGGACCTACTTTATTTATGCTTTTTGAGCAATATTCGTTGGCCCGTAATGTCTCCCATGCAATTAACCAGGAAGGAGATTCAGCATATTTATGCTGGACAATGTCTGGCAATGAGGAGTGGTTAGATGTTTAACGCTATTGTGCTGGCAGGCAGCGGAAAGTCTGATGCGCTGACCGAACAGCAAGGGGTTTTCAATAAAGCTTTTATTGAAATTTACAGGAAGACTTTGCTTGCTTATATTATTGAAGCGCTTGAGAGTTCAGAATCGGTAAAAAAAATTATTGTTGTAGGACCGGCTGAAGATCTCGAAACCCTGCGCCAGAAGGGTTTTAAATTTGATATTGTTGCAGAAAAGGAGAGTATGTTAGAAAATTTGGCCGCAGGATTTGAAATAATTGAGCGCGATAGTTTATGTTTAATTGTGACCGGTGACATTCCGCTGATTACCAGCAAAGTAATTGATCGATTTATTGAACTTTGTCTTCCTCATGATGCTGATCTCTATTACCCTGTGCTGACCAGGGAAACTTGTATGGAGAAATACCCGAAAAACATCAGGACATATGTACGGCTAAAAGAGGGCTATCTGACTGGTGGAAATGTTGCGCTTGTTCGTTCTGACTGGTACCTAAAAAACCGGAAACGGTTGGAAATGTTTGTATCTTACCGTAAAAAACCACTTAAATTAATGCGCATTTTGCCCTTGATTCTGATTATCAAGTATTTCTTAAAAACCCTTTCACTGGTAGATCTTGAAAAGTATTTATCAAAGCTGATGTACTTAAAAGCAAAAGCGGTGCAGTGTGATTGTGTTGAAGTGGGAATTGATGTAGACAAACCCAGTGACCTTGACCTGGTAAAGGAGATTTTGTCATCAACTCCGGAATTTTTCCAGTTAAATTAATCAGTTATCCTGGTCACCGAACTCTTCTATGCATCTTTTTTTCAGGCCAATCCCCAACGGGTATTACTTTGTTGCCTTCAGGGCTGATCAATCCGGTAAAAATTTCTTTAGTGGCATGATCGATTGGATTATATAATATCGAGTATAAGTCACCTTTTCGGGTATTAATAATTGTTTCTGTTGCAATATATTTTAACTGTCCGTACCGGGGATGACAGTAATCAAACAACTCATAAGTCAAGTCATAGTGTTTGAGGTCACGGTGACTCGAATACCAGTCTATGTCGAACTGTTTTTCTTTCAGCAGTTCCTTGAAAAGATATTGAAAATAAGCTGTATTTCTATAACGCAATGTCGACCGGCGGAATAATAATATTTCAATATTGGCTACATCTCTCCAACCTGGACCAAATATTTCCCTGCAGCCGAATTCAGAAGAATAGATTATGTTAAGCAGGTTATCTCCGGCCGGGAGCGTTTTTCTGTAATCAAAAACTTCAGGAGTAATTAAAAAAAGGTTCATCATTGCATGATTGGAAGCTATAATATCAGTGTAAACATCTATTATAAAAGCAGGTATTTGAAGATTTTCGATGGTATTCATCAATTTTTGCAGCTGTAACACCGGTTCTTCCTTGTTAAACAGCTCTTCATCTGCTAACCCGACAGCAGCAGATAAGAATTCCTTACGTTCCAGGGCGGTAAGATTAAAGCAGTCGGCCAATAGCTGAAGAATATGATTATCCAGGTATTTCCTGTCTCCTCTCTCCAGCCGACCCAGCTGGTTTGGACTGAGGTGAATCGCTCTGCTTAAGCTTTCACGTGTCCAACGGTTACCATAAGGATCCATACTGCTCTCACGTAATGATTTTACCAATAAGCCAAACTCGGAAAGGTTCACTCTTACCATCCTCTTTTACTAATTTCCCAGATGCTCCTACGCTTTTTCGCACATTGCTGTTCAAAAAAATGTAAAGTTATAAATTGGAAAAACTCTTAAATTTGTTTATAATATTATAATAACATATTATTTTACTCTTGTTTATGGGGTTTGGCAGGTTGGTATTTCTGCGTGGTTAATTTAATCCTTCAAATAAGGATAGTAATTTTAATTGTTGTTATGGGTATATGTTTTGTAAATTAAGTGAATGATTTCTCATGCAAGAAGGATTTATCTCTAAGTTGTCGAAGTTATGAAAAAGTAAGTAATCATAATTATTATTATTTACAGACAAGCTGGGAGGAGTGACGACCGGGTGAAGGTTACCGATGTGCGCATCAGGAGGTTAACACAGGAAGGGAAGATGAGAGCAATTGTTTCGATTACTCTTAACGATCAATTTGTAGTTCATGATGTACGGATTATTGAGGGTAATAGTGGTTTGTTTGTTGCTATGCCCAGTAAGAGGACACCGAATGGGGAGTTTCGGGATATTGCGCATCCTATTAACGCGGAAACAAGAGAAGAAATACAGCATTCGGTTTTGGAAGCATACTCAAGAGAAGTGGAGAGCACTGTATCAGAGGTATAATTTATTTTTTTGATTTTTTGCTCTTCGAAGGCCATCTACAGTATAATGACAGCATGGTAAATCAACATCTGGGGGACTGATGATGGAAAAGCTCAGAGCTGTGGTCTTGGCTGCCGGAGAAGGCAAGAGGATGAGATCAAAACTACCCAAAGTATTACATCCTCTTTGTGGCAGGCCAATGATCGATTATATTATTGAAAGCGCCGTAACCCTGACAGCAGATCTTACAGTTGTCATCGGTCACGGCGCTTCGCTTGTCAAACCGGTTTTGGGCAGCCAATTGCGAGCTGTTTTACAGGAAAAACAGCTTGGGACAGGTCATGCTGTCAGACAGGCATTAAACGAAATGGCCGATGATGGGAAATTGCTGGTTTTATGTGGAGATACCCCCCTGGTAGAAGCCAATCATCTGGAAAGCCTTGTTGCACAGTCAGAAAATTTAGCTGCAGCAGTTGCCACAGTAGAGATGGACAATCCCACAGGCTACGGCCGGATTATCCGGAACCGCTTCGGTCTCGTAGAAAAAATTATCGAGGAAAAAGATGCTGCCCTGCCTGAAAAAGATATACATGAAATTAATACCGGTATGTACTGTTTTGATCTTAAGCTGCTTCATTATTATATCCATTTAATAAAAAATAATAACGCTCAGAAGGAATATTATTTAACCGATGTTATTTCCTTGCTGTCTAAGGATGGTTATAAGGTCGGAGTATATAAGATAGGAGACAGCAGGGTTGGATTGGGGATCAACGATCGCGAGCAGTTGGCTGAAGCAACAAGATTGATGAGAAAAAAGATAAACCGAAAGCTGCTTCTCGGAGGTGTAACCATGCTCGACCCGGATTCTGTATACATTGATTATGATGTTGTTATCGGCCAGGATACGATTATTTATCCTAATGTAGTTATTGAAAAGAACACAACAATTGGGAATAAATGTATTATCGGGCCAAATGTTCACCTGAAAAACTCTAAAATTCATAACGGTGTAGCTATACGATTCTCCGCAGTCGAAAACAGCATAATTAAGAGTAATACTGTGATAGATCTCTTTTCAAATCTTTCGTAAGCAATCCTATGGGTTGTTATATTAATGATTTGACAAATTACGATTTCTACGGCAGGAAATAATTATTGAAAAAGAGAAGAAAACACTGTCTGGCATGCAAAGTACTCAGCAGGAGGGTTTAAATTGGTAAATGGCGAAGAGTTGAAAATTTTCTGTGGCAGCGCTAACCGGAACCTGGCGGAGCAAATTGCCTGTTATATTGGCGTCCCACTCGGAGACTGTGAAGTCAGCAGATTTAGCGACGGAGAAATTGCGATAAGTATCAGGGAAAGCGTTAGAGGTACCAACTCCTTTTTAATTCAACCCTTGAGCAGCCCAATCAATGAAAGCATTATGGAACTTTTAATCATAATTGACGCCCTGAGGAGAGCTTCAGTGAAATCAGTTAATGCCGTCGTTCCATATTATGCTTACGCTCGGCAGGACCGAAAAACCAGGGCTCGTGATCCTATTACCGCAAAGCTGTTGGCAGATCTGATAACTGCCGCCGGGGCAAACCGTGTAGTAGCAATGGATTTGCATGCAGGCCAGATACAGGGGTTTTTTAATATTCCCCTCGATCACCTCACGGCTCTACCTATTTTGGCTAATTATATTAAGCAGAAAAAAATTATAAATGGAGTTGTAGTATCACCGGATCTTGGCGGTGTTACCAGGGCAAGAGAACTGGCTAACCGGCTTATGATGCCTATAGCAATTATTGATAAAAAGAGACCAGCTCCCAATAAAGCGGAAATTATGCATATCATCGGTGATGTTAAGGATAAAACTGCAATATTTATTGATGACATGATTGATACCGCCGGTACAATAACACTGGGTGCTGAAGCACTTCTTGAAGAAGGAGCCAGAGAGGTGTACGCCTGCTGCACTCATCCGGTTTTCTCAGGACCCGCCCTGAAACGCCTGAGTGACTCGAGAATTACGGAAGTAGTTTATACAAATACTATACCGGTTGACAAAGGTTTGCTGAAGGGACTACGTGGTTGTTTTAAGGAGTTATCCGTAGCGCCGTTAATTGGAGAAGCAATAATGCGTATTCAAAATAAAATTTCTGTCAGTGAACTCTTTGATTGAGTTGATCTTAAACGCTTCCTGAAGTATACTATTGCAGAAGGAGGCTGGAATGAATGGAAAGAATGGTTTTAGAAGCACAAGCCCGCCCGTCTTTGACCAAGGGTCAGCGCCATCAATTGCGTGGAGAAGACAAGGTGTTGGCGGTTATTTACGGTAAGGGCGACGACACCCTTCCCCTGGTTCTGGACGGACGTTCTTTAAGACAGGTTCTTACAACTGGCGGAAGCAACGTTCTGATTGACCTCGCTGTTAAAGCAAAAGGGAAAAAGACCCGTCAGGAAACCGTTATGTTCAGAGATATTCAAAGAGATATGATCTATCATGATCGGATTTTACATGTTGATTTTATCCGTATCTCCATGACTGATAAGATCGAGGTTGCTGTTCACCTGAACTTTACCGGTGAACCGGTGGGAGTCTCGGAAGGCGGAGTTGTTTCCCTGCCGACCCGTGAAGTTCTCATTAAATGTCTGCCCGCAGATATTCCTGAACAATTTGATATTGATATATCAGATTTGAATATTGGCGACAGTATCACAGCAGAGAGTATTAATCTGGGGAGCGCTTTTGAATTGATCACGCCTCCTGATACTACTCTGGCACAAGTCCTTGCCCCGATGGCGGAAGAAGAACTTGAACCGGCAGTTGAGGAAGAACTCGAAGAAGGCGAGGAAGCTGCTGGAGAAGAAGTTACTGAAGAAGAGCCTGCTGAAGAAGAAACAGAAGAGGAAAGTTAATTTATTACAGCCGTCTTTTTCAGAAATGCCCCTCTTCGGAGGGGCATTGTTTTTTTCAAATGGTTGATATCCTTGAAGTGGGTGGTTTTATGTACCTTATTGTCGGCCTTGGAAATCCGGGAAGTAAATATGCAGGCAGCAGGCATAATTTAGGATTTCGGGTAATTGAAGCCCTGTCACGGCGATTGAAAACCGGGAACCCTGAACAGAAGCACTGGTCACTTATTGCAAAAGCTTTTTATAATAATAAGGAGGTTGTCCTGGCTCAACCTCTAACCTATATGAATCTCAGCGGAAAGGCGGTTTTTGAGCTCCTTCGCAATCTACAGGTAGATTTAGAGCATATGCTCGTGATCTATGATGATCTGGATCTTCCTCCCGGAATGATCAGAATTCGTAAGCAGGGTGGGAGCGGTGGCCATAAAGGAATCCAATCTGTAATTGATTCTCTGGATACCAATCAGTTTTTAAGATTACGAATCGGTATTGGCCAACCGCCAGATTATTTGGAAGTTACGGATTACGTTTTACTGCAAATTGAAAAGCCGGATCAGGAGATATTTGATCGTGCTGTTGACCAATCAGCAGAAGCAGTTTTAACCTTCATTAATGACGGTATTGACACAGCCATGAATAATTTTAACCAGGGGTTGTCTTCAGAGGATTAATATGTTAAGATTACTCACAATATATATTTAAAAAACAATGCAGAAGGAAAGTAGGCAAGCATAGCAACTCTCCAGAGAGGTTGGATCAATGGCTGAAAATCCGGCCGGGAAACTGCTTGTTGAAGTTCCCTTCGAAGTTTTGCACTGAAAACCGGATATTCATAAGGCAAAGTAGGTGTTAACGGTTCTTCCCCGTTACAGGGAGAGGGTATCGGCAGAATTAAATCTTATGCCCGTACTTATTGAGTGGATAATCATCAATTTGGGTGGTACCGCGGATTTTAATCCGTCCCTTAAAGGGCGGATTTTTTATTTATTATTTATATTGATGCGAAAAAAGTACAGTAGATTTTAAAAAGGGGTAACAATAAATGATTATTGTAATGAAACAGTCAGCTGCTCAAAAAGAAGTTGAGAATGTTGAAGAAAAATTAGTTGAATTGGGATTTTCGCCACACCGGATACAAGGTGTGGGCAGGGTAGTAATTGGTGCAGTAGGTGAACAAAAGGTAGTATTCCCCACCGGGTTGGAAGTTTTAGCTGGCGTTGAACGGGTAGTGCCGATAACTGCTCCTTACAAACTGGTAAGCCGTCAGGCAAAAGAAACTAATAGTGTGATCAAGATTGGTGATCTCGAAATAGGTGGAAAAGAACTTATATTTATGGCTGGACCTTGTGCAGTGGAAAATGAAGAACAACTTTTAACGATTGCCCGTTTAGTGAAAGCAGCAGGCGCCCAGGTTCTCAGAGGGGGTGCTTTTAAACCTCGATCTTCACCTTACAGTTTTCAGGGACTGGAATTGGATGGCCTTAAAATGCTGGAAACTGCCAGGCTGGAGACCGGTCTAAAAATTGTTACCGAAGTGTTAAACCCCCAGGAGGTGGAAATGGTTGCATGCTATACAGATATTCTCCAGATCGGTGCCAGAAATATGCAAAACTTCTCTCTGCTTCGTGAAGCTGGCCGCAGTAATAAACCTGTCCTTTTAAAAAGAGGTCTTGCGGCCACCCTGGAGGAATGGCTGATGGCAGCTGAGTATATTCTTGCCGAAAATAACTTTCAGGTTATACTTTGTGAAAGGGGAATTAGAACTTTTGAAACGTCTACCCGCAGCACACTTGATATCAGCGCAATACCACAGGCAAAAGAGTTAAGTCATCTACCGGTTATCGCAGATCCCTGTCATTCAAGCGGTAGTTGGCGATTAGCGGCACCCCTTTCTCAGGCGGCAGTTGCAGCTGGAGCTGATGGTTTATTGATAGAGGTTCATCACAAGCCTGCTGAAGCTTTGTGTGATGGCCCTCAGTCTTTGACCCCTGAAAACTATGAGAAATTACTGGAAGCCGTAACACCGATTGCGCTTGCCATGAATAGATCTATGCCTTCGCAGAATAGTATTCAGAAGGAAGGTAGGGTATAAATTGATACGAAAAAAATTAGGTTTTTTGGGTCCGGGAGGTACTTTTTCCGAAGAAGCAGCTATGATCTATTGTCGTAAAAGAGATATGGAATTAATTGAATATCCAACGATTCCTTCTGTAATAAAAGCAGTGGTCGATTCAGAGGTTGAAGAAAGTATCGTACCTCTTGATAATAATCTAGAAGGGGGGATAGCGGCAACTCTTGACCACCTGGTGCGTTTGTCAGAGATTTATATCAGTCATGAAATTATTTGTCCCATCAGGCAGTGCCTGATGGCTGTTGAAAAAATAAAATTTGAAGATATCCTACAGGTTATTTCTCATCCTCATGCTTTGGGTCAGTGTGCTGGATTTCTTGAAAATAAATTCAAGCATGCTGAGCTTATCCCTGTTGAGAGCACTGCTGCTGCTGCCAGATTGGTTTCCTGTTTTCAGGATGCTGCTGCGATTGCTCCTAAAAGAGCAGCTGATCTATTTAATCTCTGTATTTTAAAGGAAGGAATTCAGGATGTTGTAGAAAACCAAACCAGGTTTATTGTGCTTTCCCATGCTGATCATCCTCCCACAGGAAATGACAAGACTTCCCTGGTTATGACTATACCCGACGGTGCCGGCAGTCTGTACAAGATTTTAGGATTTTTTGCTGAGCGTAATATTAACCTGACCCGGATTGAATCTCGTCCTTCAAGGCAGATAATCGGAGATTGGCTGTTTTTTATAGACTGTGAAGGGCACCGAAATGAACCTGGAAGAGAAGAATTATGGAAGAGCATTGAAGGGGCTGTTCCCTTTTTAAAGCTGCTCGGTTCATATCCGGTTCACCGGTAATTTTCTGTAACAACTATTTAGGAGTTTGCTATCTGCGGGTCGACGAATTTTTTGGTTTTTGCAGATGGTATCTTAGTGCACGGGGAGTTATGCCCAGCAATTGAGCTGCTTTAACCTGATTTCCGTAAGTATCTTCAAGTGCATTTTCAATGATTTTTGCCATCAAGTTATCCCGCCAACAGTTTATTTCATTACTGAAAAGCTCAAAATTAAAGCCTCTCCGGTAATTTATAGTCTTAAAGAGTATATTCTCGAACTTAATTAACTGTTCTGCCAGATTTGCACCTTCGGAATCAACAGATATAAATGATTCGAATTGTTTTCCGGCAGCAGAAGGGTCATCATATGCCTTATCGGGTGCCTGTTCCGGTAGACATCTGCTGATTCTTTCCGGAAGATCTTCAACCTCAATAAGTGATCCTTTGCTGAGCAGTAGTGACTGGGCAACAGTGTTTGAGAGCTCCCGGATATTTCCCGGCCAATCATGTTTTTTTATCAGTTCAATAGCTTCAGTAGAGAATTTTTTCATAGGTATTTGTTTTAATTGGGATTCTTTGTCCAGGAAGTAATCAATAAACAGCTCAATGTCCTCAGGTCTTTCACGAAGGGGTGGTATATGAAGAGATGCGACATCGAGGCGGTAGAAAAGATCTTCCCTGAACTCATTGTTTGCAACTTTTTGCGCCAGATTTGCATTAGTAGCTGTAATAATTCTGACATCAACCTTGCACATTTCTTCCCCGCCAACCCTGAGGAATTCTCCAGTTTCAAGTACCCGGAGCAGTTTAATCTGAATAGCCGGACTGGCCGAATCAATTTCATCAAGAAATAATGTTGCTTTATGGGCCAGTTCAAAAATGCCTTTTTTCTTGTGTGTTGCCCCGGTAAATGATCCCTTTTCGTGTCCGAAAAGCTCACTTTCGAGCAGGGTTTCTGTAAATGCACCGCAGTTAAAAGCGAGAAATGGACGATCAGTACGGTGGCTGACGGAATGTATGTATCTGGCCAGAACTTCTTTGCCGGTTCCTGTTTCTCCCTGGATCAAAACCGTTATATTTTTTTTTGCGATTTTTTGAGCAGCAGATATCAGGTTAATCATCCGGTGGCTTTTCCCGATTATAAATCCAAGCTCCTGCTGTTCAAGAAATAATTTTTCTGTGTCTTCTCTTACGTTCAATGAACGTTCCAGTAAATTTTCCATTTCCTCAATATCGGCGAATGGTTTTTCCACATAATCAAAGGCGCCAAGCTGAATAGCTTCTACAGCCGATTTAACGGTTGAATAACCGGTTATAATTATCACTTCGCAGTCGGGTTGATTCTTCTTGATTTCTCTCAGAATATCAAGCCCATTTGCATCAGGCAGCTTTAAATCAACGAGGGCAGTATCAAATTTATGCTCTTTAAGTTTTGCAGTAGCTTCTACTCCTGATGTTGCAGTTACAACATCATGGCCTTTTTGGTGAAGAAGATAACTGAAAAAATTGCATACTTCCCGTTCATCATCGACAATGAAGAATTTTGCTTTCCTGGTCATGCTTAGTCCTCCGGCTAAAAGGAAATTAAGATACTTTTCAATGCATCAAATATAGATTAAATGTTGTTTTTTTCTGTTTTGTGCAGTGGCAGAATCAAACTGAATGTGCTTCCTTCGCCAACAGCAGTATCAACATCGATAAAACCGCCGTGTGCCTGGGCGATGCCGAGGCTCACAGATAATCCGAGTCCGGTTCCCTTGCCGCTTTTTTTAGTGGTATAAAATGGATTAAAGATCTGGGGAATATATTCTTCAGCAATCCCACTGCCGTTGTCTTTTATATCGATTATTACCAGTTCGCCTTCCGGGTGAATTCTAGTAGAAATAGCAATTTTTCCTTTTGCTCCTTTCCCTTCATTATTCAATTTTTCTTCAACAGCATCCTTCGCATTAAGAAGGAGGTTTACAATTATCTGTTCGAGTCCGTTAGGACTGCCTGTTAACATTGGTATACCGGCAGTTTTATTGACTGCCAACCGGATCTTGCTCTTTTCTATTTGAAATGCAGCCAGGGCAAGGGCGCTGTCAACAACTGTGTTAATGTCCACTTCTTCGAAATTTAGCTCCTCCTGCCTGGAGAATGTCAGCAGGTTCTTAATAATTCGCTGACACCTTATGCCACTACTGTGGATATCCTTGATTAGTTGATATTGTGGATTATCTTCAGGAGTTTCCCGCAGCAGCAGTTGTGAGTTGCCAACTATAGCAGTTAAAGGGCTATTTAACTCATGTGCCACACCGGCAGACATCTCACCCATTGATACTAATTTTATGGAGTCGACGAGACGGGTTACATCCTT
The DNA here is from genome assembly GCA_033549065.1 of Bacillota bacterium. Taxonomy (NCBI): domain Bacteria; kingdom Bacillati; phylum Bacillota; species Bacillota bacterium. The sequence goes on along the minus strand of JAWSUE010000001.1, from coordinate 184,723 downwards.
TGCATAGTATGTAACGCCGTAAGGTTCAAAAAGTTCTGTAAATGCAGGGTAAGCAAAAATATCGAGAACACGGTTAAACCGGGTTCTCGATTGTAAATATGATGTCTTTTGAGAGCTTAATACCTGATCCCCAAGGCAGGGGGTACATTTTGTATCACGCCCATAAAAAAGATGATAACATTTTGAACCTATTATATCGCTTTCCGGCATGGTAAAAAAATCAATTGCAGCTTGATTTACCCGCTGTATTTCGTAATTGTTGTTGATAAATACAAGCAAATCGGTTACTGCAGAAAAGGTGACTTCCCAGTCACGTTTGATTTCGAGCAACTCGTTTATTTTATTTTTCAGGGCCACATAATAAGATTTCTTAGAGCTATGAACCCCGGTTAATTTTTCAATTAATATTTTTTTACTTTGAATAACCATTAGCATAAACCTCCAGGCATTTCAAGCGCTGCATGGAATATACTGGCAATATCTTCTTCGTCTGCATCGCGGGGATTTGTTATAAAGCACGCATCGTTCATGGCATTCCTGCTCAGTTCCGGGATAGATTTCTCAGGTAATCCCAGATCTGCCAATCCGGCAGGTATGCCTACATCATGTGACAATTCCTGTACAAGTTCGATCGCTTTTTCAGCTGCTTCTCTTTTTGATAAATGCTCGGTCTGTGCTCCCATAGCCCTCGCTATGGATGCGTACTTGTCTACACAGGCTAACAGGTTAAAGCGCATCACATAGGGAAGTAAAACAGCGCTGATAGTTCCGATTGGAAGGTCTAAAAGACCACCCACCTGATGCGTCATGGCATGTGTCAGGCCAAGCACTGCATTGGAAAAGGCAATACCGGCATGGATACTGGCTTGTGCCATGGCGATTTTAGCTGCCTCATCGACCTGGCTGGCTACCGAAGAACGAAGATTTGAAGAGATTAGTTTAATGGACTGAAGAGCATGAATATCAGTTATATCAGTTGCAGCCAGTGATAAATAGGCTTCAATTGCATGGCTCAATGCCTCCATACCGGTGTGGGCGGTTACCTTGCTGTTGATCGTAGATAAAATCAGAGGATCAGAAATTGCTATATCAGGGACCAGTGATTTGGAAATAATAGTCATCTTAATCTTTCTGTGGCTATCAGAAATTATGGCAAACTGGGATACTTCTGCACCAGAACCGGCCGTAGAGGAAACAACTATCAATGGCGGCAGTGGTTCATCAATCATGTCAATGCCTTCAAAGTCGTGGATTTTCCCCTTGTTTGTCGACAGTGTTGCAACCGCTTTGGCTGCATCGACAGCGCTTCCCCCGCCGATTGCTAAAACTGCATCACAGCCTGCTTCCATATACTGCTTAAGCCCATCTTCAACTTCGTAGTCGCGGGGGTTGGCTGAAAAATCCGACCATATACGGTATTCCATGCCGGCTTCCTCTAGAAAGGATAGAGCTTTATTAACCCACCCGCAGCGGACAACTCCCTGGTCGGCAACAAGAAATACCTTCGATGAACCGAGCCGGCTGCAGCATTCGCCTATTTGGTTTAATGAGCCGGTGCCAAAGATTATTTCCGGGGTCACAAATTTGCTGATATACATATTTCGGACCTTCCTTTGGAAATAATTTCAGTATATTTTGCTCAAGTATTCGGTAAAATGCTTTCTTTATCCTTCAATTCTGAAATAAAAAGCCCCGAAAGAAAAGCCGGGGCTCTTTATTAAATAATGTCAATGGGCTAATCTTCATAATATTAATGCTTCCTGGTAAGAATCGGTTCTAGGTGGGTATGTTTTTCGAGAACAAAAGATTCTTCATTTACTTCAGGAACAAGGCCAAAGCCTACATTGTTTTCCATCAATTTCTTGCATTTTTGCCTCTGCAATTCGGTGCAGCCGCAGCTTCTTGCTTCTTCAACGGTTAACTTGCGGCCGTAAGCCCCGGCACTGCAGAACATAACCCAACCGTTCAAACTCTGGTACTCTTTCCAATTTGTGCAGTTAACCATCTTTTTCATGATACTCCCTCCTCACCTTTTAAATCCAGGGCTGTCTGCAGCTAGGATCTTCCATTGGTGATTAGTTTATCTGACATGGTCGGGCGAAGGTAACATGTCCAGTAAGCAACAGCAACAAAAACAACTCCACCTATGATGTTGCCTATAGTAACGGGAATCAGGTTGTTCAGGAAAAATGACTGCCAGCTGATAGACTGCAGTATTGCCGGAGAAACCAGTCCCTGAATAAATATATTGTTTTTAACCATAATACCCATTGGGACAAAATACATGTTGGCAATTGAGTGCTCAAATCCAGCAGCGACAAATGCTGTAATCGGAATCATTATTCCCAGGATCTTGCTTATGGCATCTTTTCCTGCCAGGGATAACCAAACTGCGAGGCAGACCAGCCAATTGCACAGTATGCCTCTGAAAAGCGCCTCACCCCAGGTGAGAGTTGATTTGGCATAAGCGATATTGATGACCCTGAGAGCGATGCTGCCGTCGTTAGCTTTCCAGATGCCTGAGAAGTAGAATAAGGCAACCACTAATAGTGCTCCGGCAAAGTTGAACAGGTAAACCCATACCCAATTGTTCAAAACCTGCCTGCCGCTCACTTTTTTATCCAGATATCCTGTGACCAACAGGTTATTTCCTGTAAAAAGTTCAGCCCCTCCGAGGATTACCAGAATCAGACCGATGGAGAAAGATATGCCACCGACCAAACGACTAAGACCATCACCAATATATACAGCAAGATCATTGGTGATGATGGTGAACATAACTGCTCCAAGCGCAATGTATGCTCCAGCCAGAAGAGCAAGCATAATCAATGAAACCGGCGCGGTAGCAGCTTTTTTCTGAGCTACACCGACAACGGATCTGGCAATTTCTGCCGGGGTATCGCATGAAGTTACGGGTGTAGTTGCCGCCGGGACAGATACCGGAACCGGGAGTTCCTCAGGTACAACTCCAATGCCGGTCACATTTTCCATCTTCAGCATGCACTCCTTTCGTTTTTCAGGAGTACAGCCGATTGCAGACAGAAAGTTGGTATTTACCGGTCTGTTGAAGGCAGCTAATTCACAGTAGCAAACATGCCCTGCAATCGAATCGTACTCGTTCCAGAATGAACATTTCTCAGCCATTATTACTGCCTCCTTTCTTTAATAATATTTAGAAGCAAATTTACTGTTCCTCTGAGTTACTATAAAGCAATCTTCATGCCAACATTTGTGACAGAAAACTATAAAATATATTTTTAATCTGATTAGCATAAATCACGAGTTTCAAAGGTGATCCGGATAAAAAGAAATTTAATATTTTTATAAAGCTCTCATATAGCGCGTGTTAAGCAACATATTTGATTAAAAATGCGGGCATAGAAATGACGTATAAAGGTCACATGTCAGACGTAAAAAGGAATGGTTAAGCTGGTTATATTGGAGTTCATTAAACCTGGTTGACTCTAACTGGCCCGAAAGATATAATTTATTCACTTGCCTGGGGGATAAAAAATCCCCTTTCTTTTGTTGTACTCATATCAGCAGGAAACGGAGAGAACTTTCTATTGTTTAATGACATATTAGGGTTATGGAGAGACCTTGAACTCTTCAATGAGATTATAACTAAGTTGACTAATAACAACAAAACCAGGTTGTCAGTTAGTGGTCTTGATGGTAGCGCAAGAGCATTTTTCATGGCAGCATTGGTATTAAACAATGAAAAACCTGCTATTGTGATCACTGCTGATAATGCCCGTGCAGAAAAGATGTATGCCGATTTATCTGTATTTTTACCAGGCAAAGTCAGATCATTACCTTCCAGAGAGTTATTCATAAGCAGTGAAGTAATATCTCGCAGTGAAGAATATTCAGCAATGCGAATGGGATTTTACGAGTGGCTTGGGAACAGGGGCTCCGGTGTATATGTAACAACAAACCAGGCACTGCTTACCAGGGTTATCCCTCCGGAGATTTGGTACAGCCTGGCAATAGAAGTTAAACCGGGTTCCACTCTCAACCGGGAAAATCTGATTGCTCAATTGGTTGATCTTGGTTATGAAAGAGTTACTTTAGCAGAAAAAGGAGGTCAGTTCAGCGTAAGGGGCGATATCATAGATATTTATCCAACCGGACGAAACCACCCTCATCGTCTAGCGCTTTATGATAACCTGGTTGAATCTATTAGGAATTATGATCCCCTTACCCAGCGTTCAACAAAAAATGTAGATCAACTTTTAATACTACCGGCCAGCGAACTTATTATTTCAGGAGATCTAAAGGAAACCGGCGAGAAAGAGATTCGCCTGAAACTTGACAAAGCGGCTGCCAACCTTCGCAGGCGGGGAGATCATGAATCAGCTTCTTTTTTAAATCAACAGGTTGAAAGTCATCTGGAACGGTTAATGCAACCTGATGGCCTGGATATGCTGAGTATTTATTTCCCTTACTTTTATGGAAACGGTTCTTCGCTGCTTGATTATATCGACTCAGATTACCTGGTTTTAGTAGAGGAACCTGGAATCCTCTTTGAAAAAGGGAATACATTACGAAATGAGATCAATGACCATAGTGTTAACAAGATTATTGAACTTCTGGAATTGGCTGCCGGAAGAGATTTTATTCTGAAAGAAAATGAGCTTTATACCAATATATCCTGTCCCCTGGTAAGTTTTTCATTATTTCCGGAGGGGAAAAATTTACTACAAACAAGTGAGGATTACTGTATCGAAAGTAAAAGTATCCCCTATTATCACGGGCAATGGCAGCTTTTTAACAGCGACTACCAGACCTTTAAGAAAGAAGGATTTAAGGTAATAATTTGTGCAACATCGGAGCAGGAGAGTAAAGGTTTAAAAAGCTATTTGACAGAACCACTACCGATACGCGTAGCAAATCTTGACGAAGGTTTTCTTATTTCCAGTATAAAATTAGCAGTTATTTCCACCCAACATTTGCTTCCCCGACATAAAAAGAAGCGAAAACCGGCCGATTATGGGGGAATACGTTTAAGTAATTATCGTGAACTTGAACCTGGTGACTATGTGGTTCACGAACAGCATGGTATAGGAAAGTACCAAGGGATAAAAACCTTGGAAATAAGCGGAGTAAAACGTGATTACCTTCATTTAAAATACAGGGGAACTGATAAGCTTTTCATCCCTGTGGAACAGGTTCAGCTAATCCAAAAATATTCGGGAGGAGATGCACCTCCGCCACGGCTGCATAGTTTAGGCGGCAGCGAATGGCAGCGATTGAAGAGCAGGGTTCACCGTTCGGTTGAAGAACTGGCGGGTGAATTGCTGGCGCTCTATGCTGCCAGAGAAGCTACTGAAGGTTATCAGTACGGTCCTGATCATCCGTGGCAGCAGGATTTTGAGTCGTATTTTCCTTATGATGAGACACAGGATCAAATGCGTGCTATTCAAGAGGTTAAGCTGGATCTGGAAAAGAGCCATCCTATGGATCGATTGATTTGTGGTGATGTAGGTTATGGAAAAACGGAAGTGGCTATGCGTGCAGCTTTTAAAGTTATTATGGAAGGAAAACAGGTAGCAGTACTAGTTCCTACAACAGTATTAGCTCAACAACATTATCGCACTTTTCGCGAAAGGTTTAACGGTTTTCCTGTAAAAATTGCCCAATTAAGCCGTTTTGTACGAACAGGTAAACAAAAAGAAGTTATTAGTGAATTAGCAACCGGGAAAATTGATTTGGTTATTGGAACTCATCGATTGCTTTCTAAGGATGTAGTTTTTCGTGATCTGGGTTTACTTGTAATTGATGAAGAACAGCGTTTTGGGGTAAAGCAGAAAGAGAAGTTGAAACAGATGAGACTGGAAGTGGATACCCTGTCTTTGACAGCTACTCCGATTCCGAGAACATTACACCTGTCACTGGCAGGTGCAAGAGATTTGAGTATAATTGATACTCCCCCGGAAGATAGGTACCCGATTCAGACGTATGTCCTTGAATATTCCGAGAACCTTGTACGGGAAGCGGTTCAACGTGAATTAAATCGTGCTGGTCAGGTATTCATTGTATTCAATCGGGTTGATCGTATTAATGCATATGCTGAAAGGGTTATAAAACTATTTCCTGACGCTGCCGTTGCGGTTGGACATGGACAGATGCCCGAAGCTATGCTTGAGAAAGTTATGGCTGATTTTCAGGAAGGGCTATTTGAGATTTTAGTCAGCACCACGATTATTGAATCCGGTCTCGATATTCCTAATGTGAACACGCTTATTGTATATGAAGCTGATAAGTTTGGATTGGCACAACTATACCAAATCAGGGGGCGTGTCGGACGTTCTAACCGGCTTGCTTATGCATACCTTACATTTCGTAAAGATAAAATTATTTCTGAAGCGGCCAGGAAGAGATTAAGGGCTATAAAGGAATTTACCGAGCTTGGCTCAGGTTTTAAGATCGCTCTGCGTGATCTTGAAATCAGGGGGGCGGGAAATATACTTGGTGCAGAACAACATGGATTTATTGCGGCGGTCGGTTTTGATCTTTATGTAAAGCTGCTGGAACAGGCTGTAGCAGAGCTGAAAAATATTAAACAGGTAGATCGGGTTGACACCAGGATTGATATCCCGGTTAGTGCTTACATTCCGACTTCTTACATAACTGCGCAGGACCAAAAAGTAGATTTATACCAACGCTTATACAGGATTGGATCGATCGATACCCTACATGATATTCAAGAAGAACTTGCTGACCGTTATGGCCTGCCTCCTGAGCCTGTTAAAGAACTGCTTAAAGTTACTGAGTTAAGAATATTGGCGATGGATCTGTCTGTTGAATTAATCAGGCAAAGAAAATATATTGAAGTGCACTTTAACCGTCAGGTGAATCCAAACGATTCTTTAATAGCTAAGGCAATTAAAAGAAACAAAGCCTGGCTGGATGTGCGTTCCACCAACCCACTGATTTTACGAATAGAAAATATTGAAATGATCGATGAGCTGTTAAACAAATTGATCATTTTATTCCGTGAAATGTTAACAGTTGGTAAGGCTGATCAAGGTGGTTACCGGAAAGGATAACTGTTATAATACATCTTAATAAGTATAAAGAAGGTTATGTGTATTGGTTAATGTTAATTCTTCTTTTGTAAAGGGAGCAGCTACCCTTGCAATTACCGGTATAGCTGCCCGGGGAATCGGGGCAATTTTTAGGGTAGTCCTGGCCGCTGTTCTAGGAGACGAAGGAATTGGTCTCTACCAGTATGCATACCCGATATATTCTACCTTGCTGGTTATTTCCACCGCAGGAATACCGGTAGCTCTATCAAAAATAATAGCCGAAAAAATAGCCCTTAATGATTACCATGAAGCACTGCGTGTTTTTCGTGTGGCTTTTATCATTCTATCGGTGAGCGGTCTGATTATTTCGCTCACGATGATGCTCGGTGCACAATTCATATCTGTTGTAATTGTAAAAGATCTAAAAGCATACTACCCCATCCTGGCTATTTCTCCGGCAATTTTTTTTGTAACGATCATGGCTTCTTTAAGAGGATTCTTCCAGGGGCAGCAGAACATGTTTCCGACGGCAGTTTCACAACTTTTAGAGCAGCTGGTTAGAGTTTTATTTGCGATTATAATGGTGGTAATTATGCTTCCGGTTGGTTTGGAATATGCATCTGCCGGAGCGACATCGGGAGCAACGGCAGGAGGACTTGCCGGCTTACTGCTTTTATTCTTCTTATACCGGCGCAGGCGTTTCGGTCTATTCGATCTTGCCGCTAAACAATCCGAACATTCGCCGGAGAGGGTTGGACATATTATCAGGCGTATTTTCGGACTGGCTATTCCTATTACAATAGGTGGATTGGTTATACCACTGATTTCGCTGATAGATCTTGCCGTGGTTCCCCGGCAGCTTTTGGAGGCCGGTTTTGAAATTGAAAGAGCAAGAGCTCTTTATGGCCAGCTAACAGGGATGGCCAGCTCAGTAGTCTATTTTCCAAATGTCATTGCCCTTGCCCTTAGTATGAGCCTTGTTCCTGCTATATCGGAAGCATTTGCTCTGAAAAACAAACTGATGGTCTTGAACAGAACCGAAATAGCAATGAAAATGACCCTGCTGTTTGCGCTTCCGTCGGCTGCCGGCCTCTTCCTTCTTGCTGAACCGATCACAATACTTCTTTTTAATAATGCTGAAGCCGGCTACTCTCTATCTTATATGTCCTGGTCGGTAATTCCTCTATGTTTTTATGTTACAACTACAGGGTTAATTCAGGGATTGGGCAGGCCGATTGTTCCAGCCCTGAATATGCTTTATGGAGGAATTGTTAAAACTATTCTGGCCTGGCACCTGACTGTAATCCCTGCTTTAAATGTTGGGGGAGCGGCACTTGCTTCAGTAATCGGGATAGCGGTTGCGGCAATTTTAAATATTAATTATGTTATGAAGCATACCGGCTGGCGTATTAATATTCGTGAATTTATTCTTTTACCGGGTATCTCAATGATTATTATGTCTGTTTTTGTATACTTCCCATTTAGATTAATTAATACATATGGTGCTGCTTTAATGACAGGTGGATGGTTGAATGCTATTTCAACACTTTTTGCTATAGCTGTAGGAATAATAGTTTATGGTGTCACTCTATTATTAATGGGCGTTCTAAATGAGGATGAATTAAGGCTGATTCCATATATCGGCTCAAGAATATCGAAATTAAGAGCCCGATTTAAAATAGATAGAAGACAGGATTGATATTAATGAATAAGATAATAATAATTGGCCTCGGACCGGGAAATCCAAAACACCTGACTGAAGAAGCCGTTGGCAACCTTTTAGGGAAGCACCCGATTTATTTAAGGACTATTGGGCATCCATCAGCCCGTTACCTTGTTAATAAAGGAATGAAAGCCCACTCTTTTGATCAGTTCTATGAAAACGAAGAGAAATTTGAGCAAGTGTATAAAAAGATTGCTTTTTACCTTATCTCGGCAGTGAACAAACATAAGACGGTTTGTTATGCAGTTCCCGGCCATCCTGAAATCGGTGAGGCAACGGTTAGTTATTTAAGGAGAATCTGCCCACCTCTGAAAATCAAATTAGAAATCGTTCCAGGGATTAGTTTCATTGAGCCACTGCTAGATTCACTTGAAATTGATCTTCTTGATGGTTTTACCATCATAGATGCACTATCTATAGGTAAGTTAAACGAACCTTTGAAAAATAATCTTATCATAGCCCAGGTATATAACCGGACTATTGCTTCAAAAGTTAAATTAAAATTACTTGATCTGTATCCTGATGAACAGCAAGTCACGATTGTAAGAAATGCTGGAATGCCTTCTGGGCAAATTTGGAGATTACCTTTATATGCGTTGGACCGCAAGCCCTTTTTTAATCATCTGACAACAATCTATCTGCCCCCATATGCTTCATATATCACAGGAAACCTGATTGCGGTTATGAAAAGGCTCAGGGCAGATGATGGATGCCCATGGGATAAACAACAAACTCATAAAACCCTGAGACAGTATGTTGTAGAAGAAGCTTATGAAGTTGTAGCAGCAATAGAACGTGAAGATGATGAATCGCTTAAAGAAGAACTTGGTGATTTGCTTTTACAGGTGATATTCCACAGCCAAATTGCCGAGGAGGAAAACAGGTTTGACTTTTACCAGGTCGTAAGCTCGATCGTAGCCAAACTTCTCAGGAGGCATCCTCATGTATTTGGCAATAAACAGGTTGAAGATTCTTCACAGGTAAAGGTGCTATGGGAGGAGATAAAAGCTGACGAAAAAAATACCGGTTCAAAATCGCTGATGGTTGTTGACCAAGCGCTTCCGGCATTACTGAAAGCCTATAAGCTGCAAAAACGTGCTGCTGATGTCGGTTTTGACTGGCCTTCATTTGAAGGGCCTCTTCAGAAGGCACGAGAAGAACTTAATGAACTGGAGGAAGCCTGTGCCAGTGAAAATCAATATGCGATTGAAGAGGAAGTCGGAGACTATCTCTTTACGATAGTGAACATCTCCCGGTTTTTAAAAGTAAATCCGGAAATGGCCCTGGGTAAAACCATTAATAAGTTTATTGATAGATTTTATTATGTTTTGGAACAGGCTGAAAAACATGGTCGTTCGATAGGTGAATATTCGCTGGATGAATTGGATCGATGGTGGGAAGAAGCCAAAAAAATAAGGAAAATGCGTAAATAAAGAAGGAATCGAAGAATGAAGCGCGAATAAAATTTCCTTAAGGGTATCTAACTATGTGAGGAGGGTTTTAAACAGTGAATAAATCTGAACTGGTTGATCTGGTTGCAGAGAAAGCTGGAATGTCCAAGAAGGACAGTGAAAAAGCAGTAAAAGCAGTATTGGAAAGCATCGCAGATGGTTTATCAAAAGGTGAAAAAGTTCAGCTGGTCGGCTTTGGAACTTTTGAAGTTCGCAGCCGTAAAGCACGAGAGGGTCGTAACCCGGCAACAGGAGAAAAAATCAAAATTAAAGCACTTAAGGTTCCGGCATTTAAGCCAGGGAAAGCTTTAAAAGACAAAGTAAAATAAAAACCAATAAGGCATCATAGATTTAAATGGTTATTATTCCTCCGTCTAAAGAACGGGGGAATTTTCTTCTTAGATATATATTGTATATGGTAAATATAGTAACAAGTGTTACAGGAATAAAGGGTTTTTGAAGCTTGACAAGAATATAATTGTTAAAATGAAAACTGTAACGTGATGGTTATGAAGGGTAAGAATAAAAAAAAAGAGGAAATCTCATATTTTCCCGTGCGACGTCGGGAGAACCAGTACAGTGTGTACAGATTTATTAGCATGGTAGGAATATTGATCATAATAGGGATGCTGGTTGTTTTAGGCACCCAGTATGTGAAGTATTATAGGGTTAAAAAGGATCTGGCTGAATTTGAAACGAGAATAAGAGAATATGAAGTTCGCATGAACGAGCTTTCTACAGAAGTTGAACGTTTGCAGGAAATTGATTATATAGAAATTTTAGCACGTAAAAGATTAGGATTGGTTAAGCCGGGAGAAATAATCTTTCAGTTTGAGGATTGACAATAGCAGCATAAAAGTTATAATAACCTTAGTTTATAAGCATTTTTGTTAGGAGGAGTTTTTTATCAAGAAAGACATAGTCGTTGGTAGCATTTTGGAGGGAGTGATTACCGGCATCACAAAATTTGGAGCATTTGTTGAGCTGCCTGGGGGAACAACCGGTCTTGTACATATATCAGAAATTGCTGATGAATATGTTAAGGATATAAATGACTTTTATAAAAAGTCAGACCAGGTAAAAGTAAAAATACTTTCAGTCGAAAATAGTGGTAAAATCGGGCTCTCGATTAGACAAGCTGTTGAAGGCCCAATTGTTGAGAAAAAAGGTAACAGACCGAAACATGATCCTGCCGCGAAGGCTTCTTTTGAAGACAAGATGAATCGCTTTCTCAAAGAGAGTGATGAAAGATTGCTCGATTTAAAACGAAATACAGAAGCCAAAAGGGGTGGCCGCGGTTCCTTCCGGGAAGCTTTTTGATTGTTTTCAAGCTGATTAGTTTATCCTTAAGGCACTCTGTTTCAGAGTGTTTTTTTATCTATAACACTAGTCGAACTCTTCAAGATTGGTTGTGATCTTTTTTGATGCAGTTGGAAAAAGTTTATAACTTCATCCGGCAATACCGTCTTCTTAAAAAAGGTGATACCATAGTAGCTGCTGTTTCAGGAGGACCGGATTCTTTATGCCTTTTACATATGCTGCATGAATTAAAGGATAGGTTCGACTTGAGAATTGTTGTTGCCCACCTCAACCATTATCTGCGCCCCGAAGCTGATTCTGAAGCTGACGAGGTTAGAAGAATATCAGCCTGTTGGTCCATGCCCTGTGAGGTCAAAACTGTCGATATCAGGAAATTGAAAAAAGAATTGGGAGTCTCGGAAGAGGTTGCCGGTCGAAAAGCCAGGTACGATTTTTTCTATGAAACTGCGAATAAATATAATGCAAATCTGGTTGCGCTGGGACACCATATGGATGATCTTGCGGAGACGACGCTGATGAATATAATCCGAGGAACAGGAATTGATGGTCTCTCGGCAATAATGCCGAAACGTAGAACAGGTAATATCCTGGTAGTAAGACCACTGCTCTGTTTAACCAGGAGAGAGATAGAAGTATACTGTCAAATTAATATGCTAACTCCCTTAACCGACAGCAGTAATTTAGAAACGGAATATACTCGCAATAAACTGAGACTGCAGCTGATACCGCAGTTGGAGAAAGAATATAATCCCAGGTTTCGGGAAGCCCTTTACGGGTTGGCTATACTGGCCAGGGATGATCGAAGGTATCTTAACACCCAGGCTTTAAAGGCATATAAAAAAATTGTTTGTGCAGGGCCCCGGGAAAGCATACTGTTGATTAAAGATTTATTTAATCTCGCACCCTCTATAAGAGGGAGAGTATTGAGACTATGCCTACAGAAAATAGGTTCTTCAGGACAAATAACCCGGAAACATATCAGGCTATTGTCTGGTTTTGCGAAAGAAGGAAATTCCGGAAAACAGATGACTTTACCGGGCAGTATTCTGGTTTCAGTAGCCCACAAGAACCTGGTTATCCGGCAGGTTAATGAAGAGTATATGAAAAAAATTGAGAGAAAAGCTTTGAAGGTACCGGGCAAAACGGTCATAAATGGTGATACGCTTATAGAAACCAGAATTATCGATAGAGGGAACATGAAATGGCCTCCCCCTAAGAACAGAGCTTACCTGGATTATGACACTCTTCCACCGGGTGAAATTATGATTACTAATCGTTGGAACGGTGCCAGATTTCATCCCCAGGGTGCCGGAGGCAGCAAAAAACTGAAAAAGTTTCTAATTGATCAGAAAATCCCGTATTATAAACGTGATTTTATCCCTCTCCTTGCCATCAACTGTGAGATAATATGGGTTGTTGGCATCAGAATTGCCCATCCATACCGGGTTACCGATCAAACAAGGCGTATTCTGCAGCTTGATTACAAGGTATGCAGATTAAGAAAATCTTAGAAGCATATTCATAATAAATAAATAAAATAGATGGTTTTCGAAAGGCGGTTGATTAAATGGGCGCAGAAAAGCCTGAAGTAATGTTATCTGCAAAAGAAATCGATGAACGGATTAAGGAGATGGCTGAGCAAATCTCAAAAGATTATGAAGGGAAAAAGCCTCTTTTGATTGGTGTGCTCAAAGGAGCGGTTATATTTTTAAGTGATTTAATCCGTCACCTATCAATTCCTCTGGAAATTGATTTTATGGCGGTTTCAAGTTACGGAGCCGATACAGCTTCCTCTGGAGTTGTTAGAATACAAATGGATCTTGAACAGAGCATCAAGGATAAAGATGTGCTTATTGTTGAAGATATTGTCGACACAGGGCTTACGCTTAATTATCTTTATGAAAACCTGAGTAGTCGTAAACCACGATCTTTAAAAGTAGTTACCCTGCTCGATAAACCTGATCGCCGCAAAGTACAGTTCGTACCGGACTATTGTGGTTTTACCATCCCTGATAGATTTGTTATCGGTTTCGGTCTTGATTTCAATGAAAATTACCGTTACCTTGCAGATCTTTGTGTTTTGGATGAGTAGATAGTGCATCTTTATTGCGTGGACATGACCGGTATGTTAAAATTTAATTTAGGCTTTCAGGGCTTTTATAGAAAGGGGGTAGTTTCTTGAGTCCATTTTTAAGACAAATTACATTCTATCTTGTTATTGCGCTGATAGTAGTCATACTGCTTGCGACATTTAATACCGGCAGCCCGCCGGAAAAAATAGACTATGATTTGTTCATCAGAAAGGTTGGACAGGGAGAGGTTGCAGAAGTTGAAATCCACGGTGATGAAATTGAAGCCGTTCTGGTTGACGGAACTGTGGTTACAACTTTTCGCATGTCTGATCATCAATTGACAGAAGTTTTACTGGAAAACAATGTCTCGATCAATTCAAATCCCGCTCGCAGTCCGGCCTGGTGGCAGAGTGCTCTGACATATCTTATTCCTTTCCTTCTCCTTATCGGGATCTTTTTCTTTTTTATGCAGCAATCCCAGGGTGGAGGCAATAGGGTGATGAATTTTGGGAAAAGTAGAGCCCGCCTTCAGGAAAGTGATAAAAAAAGAGTTACATTCAAAGATGTTGCAGGCGCAGATGAGGAAAGGGCTGAATTGTCCGAAGTTGTTGATTTCCTTAAGGATCCGCGGAAATACATTGAAATCGGGGCGAGAATACCTAAAGGTATCCTGTTAGTAGGCCCTCCTGGAACCGGAAAGACTCTATTGGCAAGAGCTGTTGCCGGGGAAGCGGGTGTCCCTTTCTTTAGCATCAGCGGTTCTGATTTTGTCGAAATGTTTGTTGGAGTGGGAGCTTCACGGGTTAGAGACATGTTTGAAAATGCAAAGAAGAACTCACCTTGTATCGTGTTTATAGACGAGATTGACGCTGTCGGGCGCCACAGGGGCGCAGGACTTGGCGGTGGTCATGATGAAAGAGAGCAAACCCTTAATCAACTCCTGGTTGAAATGGATGGATTTGATGTAAATGAAGGGATCATTATAATTGCAGCCACAAACCGGCCGGATATACTAGACCCGGCATTGCTCAGACCTGGACGTTTTGACCGTGAAATAACAGTTGGTTTTCCTGATGTCAACGGCAGAGAAGAGATTTTAAAGGTTCACACCAGAAATAAACGGTTGTCTGAAGAAGTCGATTTAAAAATCCTGGCCAGGGGAACTCCGGGATTTACAGGAGCGGATCTGGAAAACGTTGTTAATGAAGCGGCGCTTCTGACGGCTCGCATTTCCAGAAAGAGTATCGGTATGCATGAGCTTGAAGAGGCTATAGAAAGAGTTGTAGCCGGAACTCAGAAAAAAAGTCGGGTTATCAGCGCTTTTGAAAAAAAGATTGTTGCTTACCATGAAGCAGGACATGCTTTAGTTGGCTATCTTTTGCCGCATACTGATCCGGTTCATAAAGTATCGATAATTCCAAGAGGCCGTGCTGGAGGCTATACACTGATGTTTCCGGAAGAAGATCGGTACTACATGACCCGTTCGGAATTACTTGATCGGGTCAGTACTTTGCTTGGTGGAAGAGTGGCAGAAAAACTTGTCTTAAATGATATCAGCACGGGAGCTCAAAATGATCTTGAAAGAGCAACCTCCATTGTCCGCCAGATGATCATGGAGTATGGCATGAGTGATACACTGGGCCCAATAACACTGGGTAAAAAACATGATCAGGTTTTTCTGGGAAGAGATCTTGCCAGGGACAGAGATTACAGTGAAGAGATAGCGAAGGCTATCGATCAGGAAATCCGTAAAACCATTGATAACTGTTATCAAAAAGCTCAGGATATTCTTGAACAGGAAAGGGATAAACTCGAGCTTATCGCCCAGGCTTTATTGGAAAAAGAAACCTTGGATGCTGTAGAAATCAAAGCGCTTGTTGAAGGCAGGCCTTTACCTGAAAAAGCGGCTGAAGAAGTCCCTTCCGACGCAGAGACCATAACTGCCGATGTAGATTCGGAAACAGGTGAAGATAACAGCAGGAAAGATGAAACACTGGCAGATGCCAAAAAACTGGCAATCGAGACAGAAACAATAGAAGTTGTTAAAAAGAAGACCAGCGGGCGTGCTTCTATCCAGCAGCGTTCAGGGAAAAAAGAAAAACCAAAAGAGGAGAGTTAAAGGAGCCTGAGGGCTCCTTTAACTTATTCCATTCTAAAATATATAATACAACCATTCGGGGAGTGAGCCTGTATGGTCACCGGCATCACAGATATAAATGGTCTAAAAGTAGGTGTTGCCACTGATCTTGAAGCAATTACCGGTTTAACGGTTATTTTAGCGGAAGACGGAGCAAGAACTGCTGTTGAAGTACGTGGTTCTGCGCCGGGTACCAGGGAAACTGATTTACTGCGCCCCGGTCAATTGGTTGATGAAGTTCAGGCTATTGTATTAACCGGTGGTAGTGCTTTTGGTCTCGATGCTGTTTCAGGTGTTGTTAAATACCTTGAAGAGAAGGGATGCGGATTTCCGGTAGGTGAAATTAGAGTTCCCATTGTGCCGGCAGCGGTTTTGTATGATTTAAGTATCGGTTCTTCAAAGATCAGGCCGGATGCGCAAATGGGCTTCGAGGCATGTTTAAAGGCTTCAACCGGAAGAGTGCCTGAAGGATCTGTAGGAGCAGGAACTGGCTCAACTATCGGGAAAATTTTAGGCATTGGTCAATCAGTAAAAGGTGGCCAGGGTTCTACGGCACTAAAATCTGGAGAGCTTGTTGTTGCTGCTTTGGTTGTAGTCAATGCATTCGGTGATGTTTACGGTGCCGGAGGCAAACTCCTGGCCGGGCCTAGGAATATTTTATCGGGTGAAATAAGCAAAACTACCGATTACCTTTTGTCAAATATTAACGAGATTTATCCCGGAAACACGACTCTCGGGGTCGTTGCAACAAACGCCGAATTTGACAAACCAGGTTTACTGAAAATCTGCGAACTTGCCCATGACGGGTTGGCTCGTTGTATATGGCCTGTTCATACCATGTGGGATGGAGATACAATATTCGCGATTTCCAAGGGCAATGTCAGGGCAGATATTAACCTGGTTGGGTTGATGGCGGCAGAAGCAGTTACTAAGGCTGTTGAGAGGGCCGTTTTTCTTGCCAATCCGCTTGGAGGTATACCTTCAGTAGAAGAACTTTCTAAAGGTAAAGAATAGTGAAATATTTAACAAGATAGCAGGATTCGAAATCGTTTTGTTGAAATAATCCATTTGTCTGCGTAAAAAAAGTTGCTTTAAGTAAAATTTAAAAATATCAAGGAGGTTTTATTAATGCCGCTAGATCCAACCAAACATGCTGACTGGGAAATAGCTGAAGCTGCTGAGGCGCACATGAAACAGGTATACCAGTTGGCAGAGGAGTTAAAACTTGAAAAAGAAGAACTCCTTCCTCATGGTCACTATGTGGCCAAAGTAGATTATAAGAAAGTATTGGAAAGATTAAAAGACAAACCAGATGGCAAATATATAGATGTTACAGCCATCACTCCTACTCCCCTTGGTGAAGGAAAATCAACCTCTACAATGGGTTTAACCCAGGGAATGGGTAAGCGGGGTAAAAATGTTATAGCTACTATTCGCCAACCATCCGGCGGACCGACAATGAATGTTAAGGGTTCTGCGGCAGGTGGCGGATTATCCCAGTGTATTCCTCTAACTCCTTTTTCTCTCGGACTAACCGGAGATATTAATGCAATCATGAATGCGCATAACCTGGCCATGGTTGCCTTAACTTCACGTATCCAGCACGAATTTAATTCAACCGATGCTTTTCTGGAACGCAGCGGACTAAAGAGGCTAAACATTGATCCCCGGAATGTTGAAATGAAGTGGATTATTGACTTCTGCGCACAGGCTCTTCGCAATATCATTATCGGCCTGGGTGGAAGAAAAGATGGTTTCATGATGAATTCGAATTTTGCAATCGCTGTTTCGTCTGAAGTTATGGCGATTTTAGCTGTAGCAAAAGACCTTAAGGATATGCGGGAACGCATGGCAAAAATTGTAGTTGCTTATGACAAAAAAGGGAACCCGGTTACTACAGGTGATCTCGATGTAGCCGGTGCAATGACTGCCTGGATGGTTGAAGCAATCAACCCGAACCTATTGCAAACTGTCGAAGGTCAGCCGGTATTTGTTCATGCCGGCCCATTTGCCAATATAGCGATTGGACAATCTTCAATTATTGCCGACCGTGTAGCATTAAAACTCGGTGATTATGTAATTACTGAATCAGGTTTTGCAGCAGATATAGGTTTTGAGAAATTCTGGAATCTTAAGTGCCGTATGTCTGGTTTGACTCCCTACTGCGCTGTGATTGTAGCTACCATTCGTGCTCTTAAATGCCATGGTGGTGCTCCGATACCGATGCCGGGGCAGCCTTTGGATCCTGCATACAGTCAGGAGAATGTTGAATGGGTAGAAAAAGGTTGTGAAAACCTGATTCACCATATCAAAACTGTTAAAAAAGCCGGTATCAACCCGGTTGTGTGCCTGAACCATTTCTACACCGATACAGATAACGAAGTAAAAGCTGTCCGCCGCCTGGCCGAAGAAGCTGGAGCCAGAGTAGCTGTCTCCAAACACTGGCAGTATGGTGGCGAAGGTGCTCTTGAATTTGCAGATGCAGTAATTGATGCCTGCAATGAACCAAATGAATTTAAATTCCTTTATGAACTTGAAACTCCTCTTCGTCAGCGTATTGAGTTGATAGCGAAAGAGGTTTACGGAGCAGATGGTGTTGAGTATTCTGCTGAAGCGCTGGAGAAAGCGAAGCGTATGGAAGCAGATCCAGAGATTCAGAAAATGGGTACCTGTATGGTGAAAACCCATCTCAGTTTGACAGATAATCCCCTGCTTAAGGGTGTTCCCAAGGGATGGAAATTGTTTGTCCGCGACATCCTTACCTACGGTGGAGCAGGATTTGTAGTTCCCGTTGCCGGTGCAATTTCACTTATGCCGGGAACTGCTGCAAATCCTGCTTATCGCAGGGTTGATGTTGATGTTGATACCGGAAAAGTCCAGGGTCTCTTTTAGAATAATTCCGGTAATCATTTGGTAAATCATATTTATAATACATTAGGAGGGGCATCAGGAGATGTCCCTCCTATTTAATCCTAAATATAAAGATAAGTCAGGATCGTTGAATAGTATATTAAATAGTATACCAGCCTTTTGGTATTAAGAGTTTGATCCCCTTCTCCTGATTAAAACCTTTGGCTATAGAGCTTACACTTTTTTCAAGTCCGGGGATTTTGAGTTCCGGTGCAATATCATTCAGGGGGATAACAACAAAAGCCCGTTCTGCAATCCGGGGATGAGGCAGGGAAACTAACGGTGTATTCATTTCTATGCCTTCATAAACCAGCAGATCTATATCTATGATACGCGGCCCCCATCTTTCCTTTCTTACGCGCCCCATCTTATCTTCTATCTGAAGAAGTACTTTCAGAAGAATTGTAGGCGATAAAGTTGTAATCAGCATAGCGCACCCATTTAAAAAAAGTCCCTGTTTTGGACCGCCGACCGGGATTGTTTCATAAATTGAGGAAACTGAGCTAATATAGACATCAGATCTTTTTGAAATTTTATCAAGAGCTCCCCTAATGTTATTAAGACGATCTCCCAAGTTTGATCCGAGGCCTATATATGCATATTTTGTCATCAAATTCACTTCCTACGGGTAATAATTACCCCGATACCACCCTGAATTCCGGGAATTGGTGGGTTTGGTTTTCTTACCTCTACAGTTGCTTCTGAAATCCCTTCCAGCTTTAATAGCCTGTCGGCTATCCGGCAGGCTAGCGTTTCAAGAAGTTGGCATGTTTCCCCGTACATTACCTCTTCGATGATAACCACTGCTTTACGATAATCAGGCACCTGATCAATTCGATCGCTCGAATGTTTTGATAGGTCTGTTCCTAATTCAATGCTTACCTGAAATTCCTGGCCGAGGGAAGTTTCTTCCGGCAGAACGCCATGGTAAGCATAACATACAAAACCTTCAATAACGATGCGGTCCAATTCTGGATCACCTCCGTATTATCGCATCTGCCATCACTGCAACTCTCCGCATTTGCTTTACATCATGAACTCTGACGATATCTGCTCCGGCGCTAATCCCCAGAGCGACTGTTGCTGCTGTCCCTTCAAGCCGATCATCAACAGGAAGATTAAGAGTTTTGCCGATCATCGACTTACGGGATGTCCCGAGTAATAATGGATAACCAAGCTTGCAGAAATCACCCAAATTGTGCATCACTTCAAGATTTTGCTGCAGATCTTTACCAAACCCGATGCCCGGATCAATAATAATATTTTCATCTCTAACGCCTGCCTCCAAAGCTATTTCAATCGAGTCAGTAAGTTCTGTCAGTATGTCAAAAATCAAATCGTTGTAATTTGTATCATTACGGTTGTGCATGAGACAAATTGGAACATCATAATGCGCAGTTACCTTGCCGAGTTCACTATCTGCTTTTAGTCCCCAAACGTCATTAATCATATCGACGCCGGCAGACAATGCCTTTTCAGCTACGGCAGCTTTGTAAGTGTCAACTGAAATAGGGAGTATAAAATCCTTATCCCTTTTTAAAGCGATTATAACAGGCATGATTCTTCTAAGTTCTTCTTCGGCACTAACCTGTTCTGACCCCGGACGCGTTGATTCGCCACCGATATCGATCAGATCCGCACCCTCCAGGGCCATCTTGTAGGCCTGTTTTATTGCTTCATCTATAGCGCTGAATTGTCCGCCATCGGAAAAAGAATCCGGAGTGACGTTTAAAATGCCCATGACCAGGGTTCGTTTTCCAATAGGTAATAGTTGTTTCCCCAGTTTTATCTGTTCCGCTTTTTTGTTCTTTAGCATTTTTAAAATTTTATCAATATTATTTCCGACTATTTTATAAAAACCACCCTGGAGTTTAATCGACGAGCTCAGATTACAAAGGGCTCCTTTAGTGCCGATCATAACAATTTCTTGTTCAGGAGATGTATGGCCTGATCCAAGGAGTAACTCTATATTATGTTGAGCTGCTTTTTTCTCAAAGTTAGTATAATGGCTTGGGGGAATGCCCTGAATTTTTATCAGAACGAAGTTTGTGCGTTCGATGATATTTCCTATGATGTTGGAGTTTGAATAGTTTAATTTGTTCGCCGACAAATATCTGTGGGGATCTAAACTGACAATCTTAATTGGATTTTGACTCCGGGTCAATATAACAGCTCCTCTTTATGTGGTTGAACATCTATTTTGTTACATCCAATTTTGGTCGAACAATTAAAGCAGAGGCGTGACAGTTTATCTGCTTTATTAAGTAATTTACCCAGCAGTGAGTTTTCCGGAGAGGTATAATAATTACTACGGTGCCGGGCAATTGCATGTTTTATTATATTTGACTCAGATGTAGTAAAACCTGCCTGTACTAAAATCTGACCAGCCAATTCGGCGCTATATTCAGCATGATCAGTGCCGTTTTCATATTCCTGCCACCGACCAATATCATGCAGTAAGCCCGCAGCATATGCTATTTCCCGGGAAATAAAAGGGTTGCCCTTTTCTATCAGTAATAGGTAAGTCAACCTGGCAACCGTTAACAAGTGTTCAAGTGGGTGTTTGCAATAGTACCTTCCGCTTTCTGCATCAGCAATTTTTTGAAGGTACTGATGGTAACAGGGATTAGATAAAATATGATTAACTCTTTCCATAAGATCATCCCCTGATTCTGACTAACGATCTCCCTTAATTAAGCTGAAAACTTCAATCCTTGAACTTGGGTTTCTTCTAAACAGGCCTCTTACAGCAGAGGTTACAGTGACGGACCCCGGTTTTCCGACTCCTCGGATGCTCATACAAAGATGTTCAGCTTCAACAACTACTACAACGCCTTTAGGTTTTAATTCGTCAGTTATAATATCAGCTACATTGCTGGTCAGCCGTTCCTGTAACTGCGGCCTGCGAGACAGAGTGTCAATGACTCTCACAAGTTTACTCAGTCCGACTATCCTGCCCCCTGCCGGCAGGTAAGCCACATGAGCTTTCCCATAGAAAGGCAAAAGATGATGTTCACACATTGAATAAAATGATATATCTTTGACCAATACGATTTCGTCGTGGCCGTCTTCAACAAAACATGTTTGCAAATGTTTCCGGGGATCCTGGAGCAGACCCCCGAAAAGTTCAGAATACATATTTGCTACCCTTAAAGGTGTGCCCCGTAAACCTTCACGGTTTAGGTCTTCTCCAACAGCTTCCAGGATCATTTCCACACCTTTAATAATCTTTTCTTTATCCATTCATGTAACCGCCTTTCCCTAGTAAAGGATATAGTCTGGTAAAAAAACAATAAGGCTGTAAATAAGGGCTGGAGCCATAATGTTTTCCGTTCTCAGGTAAACATAGCCTAGAATGGCTGCGATACCTGGAGCCAGTATTAAAATATCCAGGTAGATATAAGGATAATATAGCATCCATGGTGTATTGATAAAAACTGCCGCAAGACGGATTACAGCAGCAATAACCATTGTTAGTATCAAACCTTTGTTTGCTCCGGTTTTTCTGCTGAGAATAGTTTGTATGTAACCTCTCCAGATCATCTCCCTGGGAAGCCCTATGAATAAAAACATCAAAGGGAAACGAATTGCTGCAGACAACCCGTTAAAGCTTAATCCTTCTGGAAGGCTCCTGATGGCGCCGATTATCAAAATTGCTGAAATCAGGGCTAAAAAATAACCATGAAGTATTCTTTCTCTTCTTAAGCCGAAATCCAGACGATCAATGATACCAATCCGGTGCATCAAAATTAAAAAAACTATAATAACAATATATCCTATACCTTGTGAATAGTCATCACCCCATGGTAGTTTTAAGTCTACATACTCTGCTATAAATATTGTTGCAGCAGTTACAGGAACCAGGATTATACTGATCGAGCTTACAGGGGTTTTTCTCAGGTGTATCCAGTGATTAGAATAACGATGTTCGAGTGAAAAAATAGTGATGACCAGGATCATAATAATAATAAAGAGCGAATAGACTATAAATGTTCCGCCTAACCCTGTATCTGTTGTTATGGCTTCCGGCGGCAGAATCGGTTTTCCGTCAGGTGTTAGAAAATAGTAGTAAACAAGACCATTTTGTCTTGAATGAAAAGACAAGGGAATTGTATCATCCCATATTGGTGGTATGCCAACCTGTTTTTCGGCTATAGCGGAAATCTCCCCCAGCAGGACATTATTCTCTACAGGAATAAAGATATTGCCACCCCTGATTTCTTCAAAAAGCGAGTTCTCCAGAGTTAAAAATATACCGCCTACCTGTTTGTCGGCAAGATCCTCACCATCCTGTTGATATATTCCCTCTCCCAGGATTATTACGCCCCTTTTGCGATCGGTTTGATTTACTGTGGCAATTATCCCTCCAGACGGGAGGTTTATATTTAATCCATCAACTTCGATTTTCCATGGTTCAAATTCACTTACTGAGGTGATCTCATAATGGTAAGGGTTACGACCAAGGGCATCCGGAATTAAAGCTGTCAGTGTAAAAGCTGTTACTACTGCCAGAGTAGTAATGCCAAGCAGTATTAATAACGCTACAAAATAGTTTTTTCGGGCTAATTTGTTTAGCAGCACAGAATTTCCTCCTCAATAACTCATGTTGTCTGAGTGCTTTCAACCAATTCCGACATAGTCTGGAATTTCTTATCAAACAAGACATCTGGTATATTACCATAAAGTTGTCTTCTTTTCAAAAGAGTTCCGATCTGCTATAGTGTTAATGTCCAATGATTAATTATAGATCTAAATCATAGCAATGGGGTGACTTTTTTGCTACTCGCTATTGATGTGGGAAATACCCATATAATGCTTGGAGTTTATCAGGAAGAGAAGATCCTTATATATTGGCGGTTGGCAACCAGGCGCGAAAGTACGGAAGATGAATTGGGAATGATCGTAAAAAACCTTTTGCACAACAGCCGTTTAAGTTTAAAAGATATCAAAGCTGTTGCAATTTCATCTGTTGTTCCTCAACTTATGTATTCACTGGAAAGAATGTCTATTAAATATTTTGAAGTTGATCCACTAATCATCGGTCCTGGCGTAAAAACCGGTTTGAATATTGTAACGGATAATCCGCGTGAAGTTGGAGCTGACCGGATTGTAAATGCAGTAGCCGCTTTAGATCTTTATGGTGGCCCACTTGTAATTGTTGATTTTGGAACAGCTACTACATTTTGCGCGATATCCGGAAAAGGGGATTACCTGGGCGGTGCAATTGCTCCCGGGATTGGCATTTCGATGGAAGCTCTCTTCGATAGAGCTGCAAAGCTTCCCCGTGTTGAGGTGATCAGACCCGGTAGAGTAATCGGCAGAGATACAATTACCAGTATGCAGTCAGGTATTGTGTATGGCTTTGTTGGTCAGGTAGATGGTATAGTCCGCAGAATGGTCGAAGAAATTGAGGGAAATCCACTGGTAGTGGCTACCGGAGGTTTTGCTTTATTAATTGCGCGTGAATCAGAAACCATTGTTAAGGTTAATCCATTATTGACTCTCGAAGGACTCCGCATCATAAGCAGCAGAAACTCTTAGGACCAATCCAAAACAGTTGAGGGGGATGAGTAGATGAAAATCGGTCTTGCCCTGAGTGGAGGTGCGGCAAGAGGTATTGCTCATGTTGGCGTTTTAAAATATTTAGAAGAACGCGGTGTAAAACCATGTTGCATTGCCGGGACGAGCGCCGGCAGCCTGGTTGGTGCCTTTTACTGCTCGGGAATTTCTGTGGAAGGTTTGATAGACATTGCTTTATCGATGTCCTGGAAAGATTTAATAAAAATATCGATACCACGTATGGGTTTAATAAAATCTTCATTGTTGTTGAGTGAAATTGAAGAACACATTGGTAAAATTACTTTCGAACAATTGAAGATACCACTGATTGTAAATGCAGTTGATCTTCTTCACGGCAAAGAAGTAATAATTGAAAAGGGACCGGTAGCGGAAGCGGTGGAAGCCAGTTGCGCAATACCCGGAATTTTTACTCCCGTTAAATGGAACAAGTATATATTGGTTGATGGAGGGCTTCTGGATAATGTTCCGGCAGCGCACATGAAAAACCGGGATATCGACTTTATAATAGCCGTTAATGTTTCAGCACAGAAACCGTTACAGAAAGAACCAGGAAATATTTTTGAGGTATTGATTCAATCATATGACATAATAAGACGTCACAGGGATATTCCCGGATATAAAAATACTGATGTTCTAATCGAACCGGATCTGGGAGATATTTCAATATGGGATACCGGCAAAGCAAAAATTCTTATCGATCGTGGTTATGAAGCTGCCAGGAAAGCCCTGGATGAGATAGATCTGGCAAAGAGACCCGGGCGTATAGCTAGATGGTTGAAAAAGCGAAAGGATAAAACGAGGTGGGCTGATGAATAAGCAATATTGCCAGGATATAATTAAAAACCGGCGAAGCATCAGAAAATTTAAATCCTGTCCGGTAGACGATGAACACCTGGAAATGATTATCGAAGCTGCCCGCCTGGCACCTTCAGGGACAAACCGTCAGCCCTGGAGGTTTATCCTGATGACCAGTGAAAAAGAAAAGAATATTATTAAGAATGCTGTAATACAGCCTTTTGTTCTGGAAGCCCCGGCACTCTTTCTCTGCTGCCTGGATCGAAGCTCATTTACCCGTGATTTGGTTGAAAAAAGAATGCAGGAACTTATTGAAGCCCAGGTGGTCAGCAAAGAAGCTGGATATTATATTAAACAAAGGAAGATGCCACTGTCAGTTGATGATGTTATCCTTCCGCCTTCGGCATATTTAGATCTGGGCATTGCCGTGGAAAACATGGTTTTAATGGCTGCCTCCCTGGGTCTGGGGAGCTGCTGGGTACGCCTCTTCGACGCCCAGCAGGTTCGTGAAGCGCTTTCCCTTCCCACCAGGATAGAACCGGTCGTATTACTGCCTGTCGGTTATCCTGCAGAAACTCCACCACCCCGCCCCCGCCTTAAGCGCGATGAGCTACTGATAAAAATAAAAGCTGACTGAAAGAAAAAGGAGGTGCTCTACGAAATGCACCTCCCTTCTTGGTTTTATTCGATTTTATAAAAGCTATCTTTAATTATTTGAGTCTATATGCACCTCAGCAAGCTGGCGATACATTTCAAGTCTTTCTTTTGCTACCTTTTCGGCTTTATCGAAAAGCAACTTTGCCCGATCCGGGAACTCCTTGGTCAGTGCCCGGAAACGAACTTCGTTCATCATGAAAGAACGTAAATCCTCTTTAGGCTCTTTTGAATCCAGGATGAAGGGGTTCTTACCTTCCCGGGCCAATAATGGGTTATAACGATAAAGCGGCCAGTATCCGGATTCAACAGCCAGTTTTCCTTCTCTTTGGCTCTTGCTCATATCAATGCCATGAGCGATACAGGGCGAATAAGCTATTATCAGAGACGGGCCCGGGTAAGCTTCAGCTTCCAAAATAGCTTTCAGGAATTGATTTTTATTTGCTCCCATTGATACCATGGCAACATAAACGTATCCATAAGTAACCGCCATCAGACCGAGATCTTTCTTGCGCATTTCTTTACCGGCAGCTGCAAATTTTGCTATCGCTGCAATCGGGGTGGCTTTTGAAGATTGGCCTCCTGTATTTGAGTAAACTTCAGTATCCATAACCAGTATATTTACATCTGCACCGGTGGCAATTACATGATCAAGTCCGCCAAAACCGATATCATAAGCCCAGCCATCTCCGCCAAAGATCCAGATAGAACGCTTTGGTAACAGACTGGCATTTTCCCTGATTTGATTCAGAATTTCGGCATTATCTGTTCTAGTTTCTTCTATTTCCATGAGCTCACGTACTTTATCTGCAGCCTTTAGCGAAGGTTCACCTTCATCCTTTACATCCAACCACTGCTGAAGGGCATCATGTAGTGAACCCGATATTCCTGTTTGCTGTGCCTGTTGAACCAGTGCTGTTAATCGTTCCCTCTGCTGGGTCACACCAAGATAATAACCATAACCAAATTCAGCATTATCTTCAAAGAGGGAACTTGCCCAGGCCGGGCCCCGGCCCTTGCTGTCAACTGTATAGGGTACAGTTGGGGCATTGCCTCCATATATTGATGAGCAACCGGTTGCATTGGCAATGATCATACGGTTGCCGAATAGTTGAGTTATAACTTTGATATAGGGGGTTTCTCCGCATCCACCACAGGCTCCGGAAAATTCAAATAAAGGTTTATGGAACTGACTGCCCCGGACAGTTGCGGGCGATATATCCAGATCCAGTTCGGGCAGACTCTCGGCAAATCGGTAACAGGCATCTTCGACTGCTTTTACTTCCTCCAGAGGTTTCATCTCGAGCGCTTTTTCTTTTGCCGGGCAAACGTCAACGCAGTTCCCACAACCTGTGCAGTCCAATGGTGATACCTGGATCCTGTATTTTAATCCTTTAATATCCTTACTGCTGCCGTCAAGCGTTATAAATCCTTCAGGGGCTCCGTCAAGATCTTCCGGCCTGGACAGGTAAGGCCTTATACAGGCATGGGGGCAGACAAATGAGCACTGGTTACACTGGATACAATTTTCGGAAATCCATATCGGCACCTGGATGGCGATTCCTCTCTTTTCATACCGGGTTGTTGCCGTGGGGACTGTACCATCAGGATTGAAAGCACTGACGGGAAGTTGATCGCCTTTCAGTTCTGTCATCGGATATATGGTTTCACATACATACTTTGGTGCATCCTCCGGAACAAAGGTTGCGCCGGTTGTTGAAGTAGCCCAACTTTCCGGGTATTTTATTTCTTCCAGAGCTTCGACTGTTTTATATATGGCCGAAACGTTTTTGGCTACAATTTCGGCGCCTTTTTTGCCATATGATTTGTTAATCATTTTTTCAATTTCTTTGAATGCCAGTTCGGAGTCGATAACACCCGCCAGTTTAAAGAAGGCAGCTTGCATAATTACATTTATCCGTCCGCCCAGTCCTATTTCCCCTGCTATCTGGAAGGCGTCAATATTGAAGAACCTTAGGTGTTTCCTGGCTATAGTCTGTTTCATTTCTGCCGGGAGATGATCGTTCATATCTTTTACACTCCAATCGGAGTTAAGGAGAAAGACACCGTTATTTTTAATGCCTTCAAGTATGTCGTAACGGGTTACGAAAGAAGGATTGTGGCAGGCAATAAAATCTGCCTGATCAATCAGGTAAGTTGAACGGATCTTTTCCGGTCCGAAACGTAAGTGCGATACGGTTATACCTCCTGACTTCTTCGAGTCATAAACAAAGTAGCCCTGGGCATATTGATTGGTGTTGTTACCGATAATAATAATACTGTTTTTATTGGCGCCGACAGTGCCGTCTGCTCCCAGTCCGAAAAATTTTGCCCGATAGGTCCCTTCAGGAGTTGTGTATAGACAATCAGGTTTAATCAGTGAGGTATGGGTAACATCGTCTGTTATACCGACAGTAAAGTGGTTTTTTGGTTTTTCGGAATTAAGGTTATCGAACACTGCTTTAGCCATACAGGGGTTAAATTCTTTGGAACCCAGGCCGTAGCGGCCGCCTATAACCATTGGTGTTCTTCCTGCTTCCATTAAAGCTGTGCAAACATCCTCGTAGAGAGGTTCTCCCAGGGCGCCTGGCTCCTTGGTTCGATCAAGGACAGCAATACGCTTGCAGCTGGAAGGAAGAGCCGCTAAAAAATGCTCCCTCGAGAAAGGACGGTATAAACGTACTTTAACCAGGCCAAGCTTTTCACCCTGGCTATTCAGATAATTAATTGTTTCTTCTACAGTCTCACAGGCCGAACCCATACAGATGATTACAGATTCTGCTTCGGGATCTCCACAATAATCAAATAATTTGTATCGCCTTCCGGTAAGTTCATAAACCTGGTCCATCACAGCAGCAACTTTTTCCGGTGTCTCTATGTAGAAACGGTTTGCTGCTTCGCGGTTCTGGAAATAAATATCAGGGTTTTGGGCAGTTCCGCGCTGGTGCGGCTTTTCAGGGTTGAGAGCGCGGCTGCGGAATGCCTTAATAGCTTCCCAGTCTACTATTTTTTTTATATCTTCATAATCGATTAACTCAATCTTCTGCACTTCATGTGATGTGCGGAATCCATCAAAGAAGTGTAAAAAAGGCACCCTCGTTTTTAAAGTACTTAAATGAGCTACCAGGGCAAGATCCATGACTTCCTGAACTGAAGCAGAAGCAATCATGGCAAATCCTGTTTGCCTGGCAGCCATTACATCTGAGTGATCACCAAAAATTGATAATGCGTGTGTAGAGAGAGCTCTTGCTGAAACATGAAATACTGAAGGCAGTAGTTCTCCTGATATTTTGTACATATTAGGTATTTTTAAAAGTAAACCCTGGGAGGCTGTGAATGTTGTAGTTAATGCACCGTTAACCAGTGAACCATGCACAGCTCCGGCTGCTCCGGCTTCCGATTGCATTGTCGCTACACGCAGTGTTTGACCAAAAATATTTTTTCGGCCGTAAGCAGCCCATTCATCACATATCTCAGCCATTGGTGATGATGGTGTAATCGGATAAATTGCTGCCACGTCGCTTAAAGCATAAGCAATATATGAAGCAGCTGTGTTGCCATCCATTGTTTCAACTTTCTTTGTCAACAAAGACACCTCCATGTATATATGTTGTGAAAACGGTTTATTTTACAAATATTACCGTTTGCAAATCCCGCTTAATATTATCATTTTATAGAAAGCATGACAAGGTTAAAGCCGACAATCTTACAGTCGGCTTTAACCTGGATAAAAAGTAATTCTTCAACATATTATGCAGTTTTTAAACTACTGTTCACCTTCTGAAGGGAATTTCTTGCGGCCAAAATCATCTTCGCGTATGTGACGAAGTATTTCTTTCAGATAAAATATGAAAACAACTATTGGGCCTATCACTAGCACAGCTCCTGTAATATATACTCCAATATCCCAACCAGTCATTTAATTTACCCCCTTCAGGGAACTATCGCCTCGGTCTTTTCCGAAAATTTGCCCAACTATAAAAGCCAGAATGACAAATGGCGGAATCAGGAAGATACCGTATTCCTGCCAAAGCTCATAGCTACGTCCGAAAATATTGAGCTCTATGACCATTGTCTCCCAATCCTCAGAGAAATATCCGGCAAAAGTGATCACAAGATAATAGCCGATAGTACCAAAAAACCCTACAGTTGAAGCCAGTGTTCCACTCAGTTTGGTAAATTTGAATTTTTTTAGAAAAACAGCAATATAAAGTGGGATTAGCACTGTATTAATGATTATACTGGCCTGGAAAACCCAAACTCCCATGATCCGTTCGAAGTAAAAGGCCAGGCTTACAGAAACAATTGCAGAAATCAGGACTGCTCTCTTGGTATATGCAACCAACTTATCCTCTTCAAGATCTGGCCTGAAAATGGGGCGGTATATATCATATACAAGGTTACCGGAAGAAACCAAAAAATAGGAGTCGGCGGTAGACATGGCAGCCGCAAGAACACCGGCAAGAAATAGTCCCATAAATCCGGCCGGGATATACTTGGCAACCACAGCGATTAAAGCCTGGTTGGCATGAGGTTCTCCCATCAAACCAAGTCCCACAACCGCAACAGCTGTAATTCCAAGCATGCAGCAGGCAAATTCGTAGGCAGTCCAGATTGGAGTCCCAATCAGCAGGGCATTTCGCGCTTCTTTAGGGCTTCTGGCTGCAAAAATACGTTGCAGAAATGCAGGTTCACATAATACTGCAAGTGAAGTTAACGCATAAGCAATGATTACCCCGGCTGTCAGATATCCGCCGGATGGGGAGAAGTAGTACCATGGATCCTCTCCAAGGTAGGCCGTAAGCCCGGTATAAACTCCGCTATAGCCTCCTACATCAACCCAGCAGATTATCAGCGCAACTCCGAGGGTAACGGCCATAACAAGAAACTGGACCATATCGGTGGTCGCAACCGCCCATAAGCCTCCTGTGTAAGTGTAAACAACGACGATCACAGCTGCGATCAGGACACCGACCGAAAAGGGTATTTTAAAAATCAAAGCGAAAATAAACCCCATACCCATCATTTCCATCGTATTGATTGAATAGAAGAATGAACAGAGTGCTGATATGACCCGGGTTAATTTCCCGTAATGTTCTGCCATAATATCTACAAACGTATTGCTGTTAAGTTCTCGGAATTTTGGCGCGAGGAAACCCATCAGTATATACATGCCGGTATAAGGAAGCGCATAAGCGAAGAAAGCTGTTACACCTTCATAGAAGCCTATTTCAGAGGTGCCAAAAAGTGTATCAAGGCCAAAGAAAGTTGACACCAGCGTGCCGATCAACAGAGGCATTGTGATGCCCTTTGAAGCGAGAAAGTAGTCTTCAAAGTTCTTATTTTTCTTTTGGAAGAAAAGTCCGACATAAATCATCCCGGCCAGGTAGACTAGAACAATTATCCAGTCCAGCCAGGTCATATTAATACTTAATTCCATCTCACCCATTAGATTCACCACCTATAACCTGTTTTATTAATCATTTTATGCAACTTATAACTGCCAGGGGTCACTGATAAGCAATTCTTTTTGATCTTATCAATAGCTGAAAACAGATAACGGGGTGGGTCTTTTTCTAAATGCGGAGGATCTTCAGTCTGATATGAAGTTTGCTGCAGGTACGGACATTTAATGCCTCTTTGTTTAATGAACCGATACAGTTAAATAAGCTTTTTTTATTGGGGGTTTTAACATCTGAAAAAACATTGGGCCTTATTAAGGAGTCGCAGCGTTCTACCTGTTCATCACGGCATAATTCTTCGTTAATCTCGGCATATTCATTGATCGTTGCCGCAGTTTTTTCAGTAATGGTAACTGAGAAAAGGGCCAGGGGAAAAAGCAACAATATTATGAAGGCAATTAAGTACCTCATCGCTAAGCCGGCTTTCCTGCCAGATTGTAAAAATATTATTTCCCTGTCTCAATTTTACTCTTTCAGGGAAGAAAATTAAAGAAATATTTATTCCAGCATGTGAAATATTCCTCACGGAGTTGTTTAAGGTAAAAGATAAATTATTAAGAGTAAGGGAGATATGCTACAATAAAAATATGGAAAATTATAAATCTGAACGCAAGCAGCGCCATATTATGGTTGTGGAAGATGAGGAAGATATCGTCCGACTGATATCATTTCACCTGGGTAAAGAGGGGTACCGGGTGAGCAGTTATGGCAATGGCAGAGAAGCACTCGATCATGCCATCGAGGAACCCCCCGATCTGATTATTCTCGATATCATGCTTCCGGAAATGGACGGTCTGGAAGTATGCCGTGCACTCCGTCGAAATGATAGGACAGTCTCAATCCCAATATTAATCCTCTCCGCCCGTAAAGAAGAACTTGATAAGGTTTTAGGATTGGAACTCGGTGCCGATGATTATATGGTAAAACCATTCAGTGTAAGAGAGTTGGTGGCCAGGGTAAGGGCAATGCTGAGGAGAATAGAAAACATAAAAATGCCTGTTGAAAAGGATTCCCCGGAGATAATTGAAAAGATTCTTAGGCATGGGAATATCGTTCTCTATCCAGAAAGGCATGAAGTAACGGTCGAAGGGAAAAAACAAACTCTGACCCATAAAGAGTTTATATTACTGGAATTACTGATGTCCAATGCCGGTAGAGTTTTAACCAGGGAATTATTATTGGACAAGGTTTGGGGTTATGAAGTAGAAGTTGACACCCGAACCGTAGATGTCCACATTCGTTACCTGAGACAAAAAATTGAAGATGATCCCGCTAACCCGTATTATATTGAAACTGTTCGTGGTGTTGGCTACAGGTTTGCTTTTCATTAATCTGCAGGGGTAGGTAGGGATAGATGGAGGGCTTCCTTTGTTTTCGAGCATTCGGTGGCGTTTAATTTTTTACTATATCCTGGTTATATCCCTTATTGTTCTGATTATGGGGCTGTCATTTATCTGGTTTCTAAATAATTTTTACATGAAAAATCTTCATGAAAACCTCTACACACAACTTAAATTGGTTGAAGCTCTGGTCGCCGAAATGAGCGATCGCGGAGCCAGTTCCCAAGATATTGATAATTTATGTAAGCAGTTGGGGCATGAGCTCGGACTCAGGATCACACTGGTTAACAGGGATGGTACAGTATTGGCAGACTCTGCAGAAATTCCTGCCTTTATGGATAATCACGCCCAACGACCCGAAATTATAGAAGCATACGCTGTTGGTGAAGGTAGTTCTATCCGATACAGCACTACAATTGGCGAAGAAATGTATTATTTGGCTGTTCCCGTGGAAATTCCCTCTCTAATGGAGTTTACAGAAGATGGGACGTTAACAATCAGGATCTCACTTCCCTTAGTTATGATTAACGATACAACCTCCCGATTAAAATATATTATACTTGCTGCATTACTGGGCTCATCAATCATAGCACTTGTTGCTTCAGTTATACTATCGCACCGCCTGACAGGGCAGATAAGAGAGATCAGCAAGGCAGCCCGGGCAATTTCTGCCGGTAATTTCGCCCCGGCACTGGAAATAGGAGGCAATGATGAGTTGACTGCTCTGGGGAGAAGTATCAAAGAAATGGGTGGGGCATTGAATAAAAAAATCGATCAGGTAACCTGGGAAAAGAACAAATTGGATACTGTTGTTTCATCGATTAACAGTGGGATAATTATGGTCGATCAAGAACAAAAGATTGAACTGATCAACCCGGCAGCCGAAAAACTCTTTGATGTTAATAAGGATGCGGTAACTGGCAAACCGATCCAACAAACAGTACGTTACTATGCTCTTACTGAAAAGTTAAAGACAGTTTACGGGGAAGGTAAATCTCAGTATTTTGAGCTTAATCTTTATTACCCTAGAACGGTGCTTGTCGAAGCCTATTTACTGCCTTTAACAACCGATGGCAAAGGAGTCAGTGGGGGCCTATTTATCTTCCATGAGGTAACTGAAAAGAGGACAATGGAGAAGATGCGTAGTGATTTTGTGGCGAATGTTTCTCACGAATTGCGCACTCCCTTAACAACAATCAGGGGTTACACAGAAACTATTATGACCGAAAAACTAAGCAATGAAGAACTAATTGATTTTTTAAGAATTATTGATAAAGAGACAAACAGGCTGACCAACCTGATTGACAGTTTACTCGATCTGGCCCAGATTGAGAATGAAAAAGAGCTTTTCATGAAAGAAAAGATTGATCTGGAAGCACTGCTTCTCGAAGCGAAAAAAAGAATTCAAGACCTGCAGAGCCAAAGAGAGGTTTCAATAGATCTGGATATCTCTGAATCCCATTTAGTGGTATCAGGAAATTTTGAGTGGTTATGCCAGGCGGTTATAAATATATTGGAAAACAGTATACGACATGGGAAAGAACGAGGCAGGATCACCATCAAAATATTTAGGGAGTCGGATCAAGCCGTGGTTGAGATTTCTGATGATGGACCCGGTATTCCAAAAGAGGATTTACCTTATATTTTTGAACGTTTCTACAGGGTTGACAAAGCCCGTTCCAGGAAAAGTGGTGGCACCGGCCTGGGACTTTCAATTGTCAAACACATTATGGAAGCGCATAAAGCCTATTATTCTCTTAACAGTACTGAAGGATTGGGGACCTTTTTTCGCTTCAGCCTGCCGATTATAAATAACAGCTAGAGTATTTAACCTGAATTTAACATTTATTTTACTTTCTTTACCTTGTTATTTAACCTTGATCAGCTATTCTGGACAAGGTTAAATTATTTTATCAGGAGGTATACGATGAAACAGAAACGGTGGCTAGCTTTGGCAGGTTTGATTTTTATATTATTGGTCATCTTGGTTGCCGGTTGTGGACAGCAGCCAGCACCTGATTCTTTATCTGATGATGATGCCGGTAACGAGATAGTGGAATCCGTTGAATCAGCTTCGATCATGATCGGGGGTTCAGATTCGGAAGTTAACCTGGTAACCAGGCTTGCAGAAGAATTTATGAATGAAAATGCTCATATTCCTATAGCTGTAACCGGTGGTGGTTCCGGTGTGGGCATATCTTCTCTGATCGATGGTGGTATAGATATCGCCAACTCGTCCAGACCGATGAAAGATGCTGAACTGGAAAATCACCTGGCTAACCAGGGCGATGAAGCATTTGCAGTCCGGTTTGCCACTGACGGCGTTGCTGTGGTTGTTAATGAAAACAATCCGGTTGTTGAACTTACAGTCGATCAGGTTGGCGCAATTTACCGTGGAGATATTACAAACTGGTCGGAAGTTGGGGGAGCAGATCAGGAGATAACCCTCTACGGCCGGCAAAGCACCTCCGGTACCTATGTGTTCTTCATGGAACTGGTAGTCCAGGCCGATTACTCACCGGAGATGCGTAACCTGCCGGGCACTTCAGATATTGTAGAAGCAGTAGCAGGTGATGTTGGAGGGATTGGATATGCAGCTATTGGATATGCCGACCGTGAAGGTGTAAAAGCTGTTAATATTGCGAAAGATGCAGGCTCTACAGCTTACGATCCAACTGTACTGGAGAATGTCACCAGCGGTAACTATCCTCTCACAAGGCCCCTGTACCAGTGTGTAACCGGTAAACCAAGTGGTGCGATTCTCGAATTTCTACTCTTTGAAACAGGTGATGCGGGACAGAGCATAGTGCTGGATGAGGGCTTTTATCCGATTACTGCAGCGGATATAGAGTTTAACAAGAAAGCACTAGAGTAACAATATATTTTTATACATAGTAATGGTAATGATGAACCCTATCTATTTAGCCCTGCGATTCACTGCTGTTCATAAACGGTGATGGGTTGCGGGGCAGCTTAACTTCTCACAGCCGGGTTTACTGAAAGGAGGATTAACTTGCACTTCTGGACAGAAAAAATTATGAAATTCATTTTTTGGGCGAGCGGAATTGCCATTATTCTTTTTTTGGCAGGGATTCTTTTTACCCTGCTTTCCAATAGTATTCCCGCGTTTGGCGAAGTCGGTTTACGCGCTTTTTTTACCTCCGGAGTATGGCGACCGGGAGCTTATGGAGAACCTACCT
This sequence comes from Bacillota bacterium, assembly GCA_033549065.1. Classification (NCBI taxonomy): domain Bacteria; kingdom Bacillati; phylum Bacillota; species Bacillota bacterium. The sequence goes on along the minus strand of JAWSUE010000001.1, from coordinate 149,048 downwards.
ACAGCATCAATAATTTTATTTTAGGAACTTTCATGGTTACTGCCGGGGCCCTGGTTTTTGCTGTTCCTCTTGGAATTGCAGCAGCAGCTTACCTATCTGAAATAGCAGCTCCCTGGGAAAGAGAACTCATTAAACCGGTTGTAGAAGTCCTTGCAGGGATACCTTCAGTTGTGCTCGGTTTTATCGGTTTAGTTGTTCTTTCGCCGATCATAGCAAATATTTTTGGATTGCCTAATGGAATCAATGCCTTAAACGGAGCAATTTTGGTGGGTATTATGGCATTGCCGACGATCATAACCCTGGCTGAAGATGCTATTACAGCGGTACCAAAAGAATATCGCCATGCTTCCCTGGCCCTTGGGGGTACCCGCTGGCAGACGATCTGGAAAGTTACAGTTCCAGCTGCTTTTTCCGGGATAACAGCTGCCGCTATGCTCGGAATGGGTAGAGCGATTGGTGAAACAATGACCGTATTGATGGTAACCGGAAATATGATTGCCCGGCCTTCTTCATTTCTCGATTCGGTTAGAACCCTGAGCGCAAATATTGCTATAGATATCGGTGATGTTGTCTTTGGCTCGGTTCATTTTCATGCCTTGTTTGTTGTTGGTTTGGTTTTATTTACAATTACTTTCATTGTTAACCTTATCGCTGATATCCTTATCCGCCGTAAGCCGGAGGTGAATAAATAAAAAATGATCAATAAAAACCAACAAAAAGCGGAATGGCGCGGAGCCGAAATGATCGGTTACTGGTTTTTACGCTTTGCCCTGGCGATAGTTATACTTGTCCTTCTCTTTATCATTTATGATATTTTCTCCAAGGGTATCGGGGTGATCAATTGGGAATTTATCACTGCAGCCCCCAGAAAAGGAATGACCGAGGGAGGTATTTTCCCGGCTATCGTAGGTACGGTTTATGTGACGCTAATTACTATAGCATTTGCTGTTCCGATTGGAGTTGCTGCTGCAATTTATCTCAATGAATATGCGGCTCAGGATCGATTCACAAGACTGGTCCGGATGTCCCTGCGCAACCTGGCCGGTGTTCCTTCAATAGTTTTCGGTCTGTTCGGGATGGCTGTATTTGTTAAATTATTCGGTTTCAGCCCTTCTCTGATTGCTGCCGGTTTTACACTCGGTCTTTTAACGCTGCCGGTTATTGTAACTGCAGCTGAGGAAGCTCTGATTACAGTTCCCCGTGCTTACCGGGCAGGTTCATTCGCCCTGGGCGCAACTCGCTGGCAGGTGATTCGGACAGTAGTTCTACCCCGGGCGATTCCCGGGATATTGACCGGTACAATTCTCGGATTGGCCCGGGCCGCTGGTGAAACAGCTCCCATACTGGCAACCGGAGCGGCCTTCTTTTTACCCTTTCTACCTGACTCAATTAAGAGCCAGTTTATGGCGCTGCCATATCATCTATTTATTATGTCTACCCAGCATCACGCCCTGGCTATAGTTCGTCCCATTGCATACGGTACAGCGCTGGTTCTTGTAGTACTTGTTTGCCTCCTTAACCTGGTGGCAATACTGCTTCGCAAACATTATCGAAGCAGAATGGCTAAAGGTCTTTAATGCTTAGCCAGTGGATGTTTCATAATAACTTGTATTTTAAAATATTTTTTTATGAGGGGAGTGTGCGCAGGTTCTTTTTGACAAGGAACCGATTAAGATGATTCAGATAAAAAATAGTAATTCTTATATAAACAATCGAATAAACAACAACGGTTATTGCGAAGTTAAAGTTCAAAATCTAAATTTCTACTATGATTCGAAACAGGCCCTTTTTGATATTAACCTTGAAGTAAGGGAAAAAGGCGTTGCCGCCCTGATCGGCCCTTCGGGATGCGGGAAATCAACATTTCTCCGGGTTTTAAACCGGATGAATGATCTAATCCCCGGAACCCGTCTTGAAGGCACTGTCACTATTCATGGAGAAAATATTTATGATCAGTCCTTCGATGTAGTGGAGCTAAGAAAGAACGTAGGCATGGTATTTCAACAGCCCAACCCTTTCCCGAAAAGTATCTTTGAAAATGTTGCCTATGGCCCTCGAATTCATGGCTTGCGCAATAAAGAACAATTAAGCCGGATCGTGGAGGAAAGCTTAAAGGGGGGAGCTCTCTGGGATGAAGTAAAAGATCGTCTCCATGAGCCGGCACTTTCACTTTCGGGAGGGCAGCAGCAGAGGCTGTGCATTGCCCGTGCGTTAGCTGTTCAGCCGAGAATACTTTTAATGGATGAACCGACATCGGCAATTGATCCGATTGCAACCCAGAGGATAGAAGATTTAATCCGGGAACTCTGTGAAAACTATACAATAATAATAGTTACCCATAACATGCAGCAGGCAGCAAGGATTTCAGATAACACGGGTTTCTTCCTGCAGGGAGAGATGGTGGAGTGGGGGAAAACCTCAGAAATATTCACCAATCCCGGGGATCAGAGGACTGAAGATTATATCACCGGGCGATTTGGTTAAGCCCGCTTAAAGGAGAGATATTTGTGGATAGAATGGAACATACTGAACGTAAAATAGTTTTTGAGGAAAAGATGCATTTATTACTGGAAAAACTTCAGGAAATGGGCAGTCTTGTTGAAGAATCCATTGCGCGTTCGATCGAATCCCTAAAAAAACAGGATCTCGGGCTGGCTCAGAAAGTAATAGATGGAGACGATATTATCGATGATCTCGAGCGGGAAATTGAAGGGAAATGTCTTGAGGTAATTGCAACCCAACAGCCGATGGCCAGGGATTTACGCCGGGTTGCCACACTGTTTAAAATGATCAGCGATCTGGAAAGGATGGCTGACTACGCAACCAGTATAGCGAAAATAACCATAAGAATCGGACACCAGCCTTTGATTAAACCTTTGGTTGACATTCCCAGGATGGCTATATTAAGCCAAAAGATGGTTAAACAGTCACTTGATGCCTACGTGCGGGAAGATATTACGTTGGCAGAAGCTGTCGGGCAGGATGATGATGAGGTGGATAACCTGTTTGGTCAGATCTTCAGGGAACTGCTCACAATTATGATGGAAAATCCGAAAACCATAACTCAGGCAACGCAGTTGCTTTTTGTCGGCCGCTGGTTGGAGCGTATATCAGATCATGCCACCAATATTGCAGAAGAGGTTATTTTCCTTGTTACCGGTAAAAAGCTAAACCTGAATGAATAACCAATTAATATTATTAATCCTGCTTATCCTGTTTATACTCATTGATGATAGTGAGGAATGTTTTAACCAGGTTGGGATCAAATTGTGATCCGGCATTTTTTTTCAGTTCTTGAATAGCGGCTGCTGCACTCATGGCTTTTCGGTAAGGCCGATCACTGGTCATGGCGTCAAAGGCATCGGCTATAGCCAGGATACGACATTCGATCGGAATTTCGTCTTCTTTCAGACCAAGAGGATAACCACTGCCATTCCAGTATTCATGATGCTTGGTCACCTGCAATCACTTTGAATGATATATATTATTAAGCACTAATCTGAATAATCCTTTTCATTGAAAGACCATACTCGCATGTAAATAGCGGTTCTTTTAATCCATCGGACAGAAGAAAAACCCAATTCCATAAAAAGGCCGATGGATAGGGCAAAAATAAAGGTTCCTATTCCAAGCGGGCCTCCAAGTAAATAACCGATTATAGCAACTGTAACTTCCATAAAAGTTCTTACTGTTCCAGCTTTAAGTTTTGAAGCCCTGGTCAGGGCTAACATGAGACTATCTCTAGGGCCGGCACCGAGATTCGGACTGATGTAAAAAGCAACGCCGAAACCAAACAATATTACTCCGAATAGATAAAATATAATTCTCAGCCAAAGGTAATCAGGATGAGGAATATAGTCCCAGCCAATTATTAAATCTACAAATAGACCGAGAAAGATCATGTTCAGGATAGTTCCGAGAAAAAGTTTTACCCTGAGCAGATAACTGACAAAGATCAGTAATAATCCTATGCCCTGCATTACCCGGCCTATAGTGATCCCGGTCTGGTTGGCGATCCCGATATGCAGCACATCCCAGGGATTTACACCCAGATTTGCATTTATGGTAAAAACTATACCATTGGCAATTATAAAAAGCCCTGAAAAAAGAGCTGTATATCTTAGCACGCTTCTGCGAAATTTGATTCGATCAGCTGTTCCTGAATGTAAGTTCATCGCTTAACTCCGTTTTTTTAACTTTTGCTTTCGTGGTTTAACCAGGCATTTTCTTCCGTATCCGATCAAGTCTTTACGGCCGGTTTTTTTAAGTGCTTCACAAACAAGCTGGTAATTTTTTGGGTTTTTAAATTGGATCAATGCACGTTGTATTGCTTTTTCATGTGGTGATTTGGGAATATATATTTTTTCCATAGTGCGTGGATCTTTTTCAGTATAATACATGCAGGTTGATAATGTGCCGGGAGTTGGATAAAAATCCTGAACCTGTTCAGGGTAGTGTTCGTGATTTTTTATAAATGTGGCAAGCTCAACAGCAGCTTCAAGATCTGCTCCCGGGTGGCTAGACATGAAATAGGGCACCAGGTACTGGTCTTTTCCTAACTTACCATTAATTTTTTTATATCTTTTTTTAAAATCAAGATAGACTTTTATTTCAGGTTTACCCATTTTGCTGAGTACTTTTTTTGATGCATGCTCAGGCGCTACTTTCAATTGGCCGCTGATGTGATATTCGCACAGCTCTTCGAAAAAAGCGTTATTTTTTTCAAGTAGAAGATAATCATAACGGATTCCGGATCGAACAAATACTTTTTTTACTCCTTCCAGGCTGCGCAGCTGTCTGAGCAGTTTTAAATATTTGCTGTGGTCGACAATCAAATTATTACATGGATCGGGAGAAAGACACTGACGTTCCATGCATGAACCGTATTTAACCTGTTTGGTACAGGCTTTTTGATAGAAATTTGCCGTCGGGCCGCCAACATCATGAATATATCCTTTAAAATCGGGCTCTTTAATCAATGTTTTCGTTTCTTCAATTACAGCTTCAGTGCTTCTGTTCTGAATGATTCTTCCCTGGTGGAAGTGAAGGGAACAGAAACTGCAACCACCGAAACAGCCCCTGCTGCTGACAATACTAAATCTAACTTCTTTTAAAGCCGGTACTCCACCGGTTTTTCCATATACCGGGTGGAATGTTTTTTGATAGGGAAGACGATAGACCATATCAAGTTCATCTGTGGAGAGAGGTTCAGCCGGTGGATTTTGGATAACATAAATACCGCCATAAGGTTCAGCCAGACTTTTGGCTGTTATGTGATCGGTATTATTGTACTGGTTTATAAAGCTTTTGGCATAAGCATCCCTTGATGAGGTGATCTTGGAAAATGATGGAAGGACCAAAAAATCCTCAGGAAAATCTATATTTTTTGCAGAATAAACAGTACCTTTGACATAGGTAATATCTTCTATATTAAGTCCGCTTTCCATCGCTTCTGCAATTTCGATCAGGGCATTTTCGCCCATGCCGTAAACTAAAAGATCAGCTCCGGCATCGAGTAAAACTGAACGATGCACCTTGTCATCCCAATAGTCATAATGAGCCAACCTGCGCAGGCTCGCTTCAATTCCGCCGATAATTATAGGGGTATCCGGGTATGCGATTCTGGCCATTTTTGAATAAATGGTAAGAGCCCGATCCGGCCGATGACCGGTTTTGCCTCCGGGGCTGTATAGATCAGATTTTCTTCTTTTTTTTGCTACTGTATAGTGACTGACCATTGAATCTATGTTTCCTGATGTAACTAAGAATGCAAATTTTGGTTTTCCAAGTTTTTTGAATTCGTTTATATTTTTCCAATCCGGTTGAGCAATTATGCCAACTCTAAATCCTTTTGCCTCAAGCAGTCTGCTTACGATGGCAGTACCAAATGAAGGGTGATCTACATATGCATCCCCGCTGATCAAAATAAAATCGAGGGTGTCCCAACCCCTGCTTTTCATATCTTCAACTGAAATGGGCAAAAAGTAATTTGTCATTTAGTCCGCCTGTTATGGTCAATATAAATCTATCTGAGCTGATCAAATCTTTTATATTTGCTATTCCCTATAGAGCAAATGAATAGCGTTCTGCTGCTATATCTATCAATTTATTCAACAGTTGTTCGTAGGATAGGCCAGCTTCTTTGGCAGCAAGAATGAATGAACTATCCGGTTCGAGACTGGCCATAGAATTAACCTCTAAAATATATGGCTGATCTTCCCGATCATAACGAAAATCTATTCTCGCGCAATCGTAACATTCAAGAGCATTAAAAGCTTTCACAGCCAACTTTTGAAGCAAGGTTAACTGTTCTGGTTGAAGCTTTGCCGGACAAATTTTTTCAATCTTCCGCTTACTTTGTTTGGTTTTATCTTCATAGGTGTATATATTCAATCCTTCGCAGAATAGTAACTCAACTGGAGGAAGTGTAATCGCCGGTTTATTTCCCAGAAGCCCTATACATATTTCTCTCCCATCAATAAACTCCTCTGCCAGAACCTGTGTTTCGAACTTCTCAATAATCTCTGATACCCCAGATCTGAATTGCTCTATATTATAAACAATCGTTAGCCCCATCGAACGTGCCTCATCTTTAGGTTTAAGTATGATGGGGAAATTTAATTCTTCGATAGGGGTAAGTTCAGGCTCATCAATGACCATAAAACGAGGTGTTGGTAATCCTTTCTGAAGAAGAAGAATTTTTGTTAACACCTTGTCCAATGCAATAGCATGAGCGTAAGGGCTTGAACCTACATAAGGGATTCCCAGCATCTCCAATATTGCCGGAATATGAGTATAGCGAGCTTTCCCCTGGATTCCATAGCTCAGGTTAAAAACTATGCCGGGGTTATTATTTAGTGAATCCGGGGGCATAAATTTTTCGAGGATATTAATGATATTCTTATCGCCCTCAAAAGCTATAACCTGATGCCCGCCGGATTCCAGGGCACTTTGAATCAATTTAATTGTTTGTATGCCATAAACTTCTTTGCTTGGCGTTCCAAAAAGGTTTATAACAGCCCGGCTCTGGTAGTTATAAACAATTGCAACTTTCATTTTTTACACCACCAAAAATTATTCGGACTGTCCCTGCCCTGTATTCTGAAATATCATAAAATAAATTCCCGGTTAGTTCAATAATATCATGGTTTATATTTGCAAATCAAACCTGCATTGCAGGGAATTTCAATCACGGAACCGAAATGTTTACTCTCGATAAAAATTTGAAGTAAGGACGATTAAAGATGCTGCTAGATTACGGTAAAGATCAGATTAAACTAAAAATTCCGGAGGGCGTTAAATTCCAAATGGTCAGTGGTACTTTTCAACCACCGCTTAACAATCCCGAGCAGGAAATCATCTATGCTATACGATCACCGATTGGCTGCCCCCCGCTTTCGGAAATAATTGATCCTGGCGATAAAGTCTGTATCCTGGTTAATGATTCGACCAGGGTTGCCCGCAGTGAAATATTTTTACCGGTTCTGATTGATGAGCTGGACGGAATTGGAATAAAAGATAAAGATATGTTTATTGTTTTTACCAATGGAACTCACCGTGCTCTTTCAAAGACGGAAATGAAAGACTTGGTGGGAAATTATGTAGCCTCAAAAATTGCATTGTATAATCATGATAGCAGAAATGATGATGAACTGGTTTATTACGGAACCACATCGTTTGATACCCCGGTTTATATTAATAGCCGTGTTGCAAAAGCAGATAAGCGAATATTGACCGGTAGTGTAGTTCAGCACTATTTCGCCGGATATGGGGGAGGGCGTAAAGCTTTAGTCCCGGGCGCTGCCGGCTGGAAGACAATAGAGAAAAATCATAGTCTTATGCTCGATGAAAAGGCTGCGGGTGGAATTTTGAATGGAAACCCGGTTCATGAAGACTTACTTGAAGCTGCGCTGATGGTCGGTGGAAACTTTTTAATTAATACTGTCCTTGACGAAGAGAAAGCTATCCTGGGCATATATGCCGGAGATATGATTGATGCACATCTTGCCGCCTGTAAAGCAGCTGATAAGGTCTATAATGTTGAAATAAACCAACTTGCTGAGGTTGTAATAGCATCTTGTGGCGGGTATCCGAAAGATATTAACCTCTACCAGGCTCATAAAACGCTTGATAATGCTTTAAATGCGATGCGGCCAGGGGGTAATTTGATCCTGCTTGCAGAATGTGAAGAAGGAATGGGTTCAACAACCTTTAAAGAATGGACATTAAAATATTGCTCACTTCAGGAACTTAGAAGGGCTATTACAAATAATTTCGTACTTGGAGGACATAAAGCATATACGATTAGCAACCTTTTGCGAAAGGGTACTGTTTATCTGGTATCAAGGTTAGATAAAGATTTATCCCGGGCGTTGGGTTTTATTCCTGTGGAAGATCTTGATGAAGCTCTTGCAGCAGTTTATAAAAAGACGAGAGAGTTGCTGACTTATGTTATTCCACAGGGGGCTATTTACAGACCCATTCTAAAATGAACTCTTATTTGAAATAGTTTTACCAGTCAGGAAGTGTTGCCTGTTGATTATTAAGGTTCAACTATCAGATGTGTTGAAAGATAAACTAAGAAATAAATCTCAAACCGGATCCGGTCAATTGAATATTGAACTTAATCATGGATCGACGCTATATGATCTTTTTGATGAACTGGGCCTTTCCGTATCACAGGTAGGTTTGGTGACTTTGAATGGTAAACAGGTAAATTACAAACACCTGATTTCAGATCAGGATCAGGTAAGGATATTTTCGCCCATGTCTGGCGGTTAATTCATTGAATTGGAGGCAACAATAATGTCGAAAATTATACGCGTCAACCTTACAAGTGGGAGTATAACTAGCGAAGAGGTTCCTGATAAATATAAACAGCTTGGTGGAAGAGCACTGACTGCACAGATCTTACTTGATGAGATTGATCCTGCCTGTGAGCCATTGGGGCGCCATAACAAGCTGGTTATCGCTCCCGGTTTACTTGGAGGGAGCTTTTTGTCCAGCTCTTCGAGGTTATCGATCGGGGGGAAAAGCCCGCTTACCGGGGGCATCAAAGAATCTAATGCAGGCGGAACTGCCGCTCAGGCTTTGAGTAAACTTGGTATTAAAGCTGTTATCCTTGAGGGAGAAAGTAATCTTGATTACTGCCAATATCTTTTCCTCGGGAATCAAGAATCTGCTTTAAAGCCTGCTGAATTTGCCGGTATGGGCGTTTACCAGTCTTCTAAATTACTCTTTGAACGCTACGGTGATAAGGTTTCACTTATCCTGATTGGTCCTGCCGGTGAGAAAGGCCTCCCCGTTGCCGGTATTACCAATACAGATCCACAGGGGCGTCCGGGTCGTTTTTCCGGCCGTGGCGGCCTCGGTGCAGTCATGGGCACAAAGGGGTTAAAAGCTATTGTTCTAGATCCTGCTGGAAAGGAAGGTATTAAATATCATGATCGTAAAGCTTTCCAGGAATTGAATAAAGAGCTGGTAAAAATACTCCGTGAAAACCCGGCAACAGGAGAAGCATATCCAAAATACGGAACAGCAGCCATGGTAACCAGGACTAATGCACTGTATGCGCTGCCAACAAGAAATTTTTCCGAAGGTACATTTGAGTTTGCTAACCGAATAGACGGGGACTACTTGTTTAATACAATCATGAAGCGGGGCGGAGCAGGTAATCCGACGCATGCCTGCATGCCGGGCTGCGTAATCAAGTGTTCCAATGTTTATGCGGATTCTTCAGGCAGCGAAATTGTTTCTCCGCTTGAATATGAGACCATAGGACTGATTGGTTCCAATTGCGGGATAGGAAACCTTGATGATATCGCCAGTCTCAATTATATCTGTAATGACCTGGGAATAGATACGATTGAAGTGGGGGCTGCAATAGGCGTTGCCATGGATCAGGGATTGATTCCTTTCGGTGATGCCGCTGCGGCAGAGGAACTGCTTTCGGAAATAGCTGACTTTACCATCATGGGAAGAGTTCTCGGCCAGGGTGCATTGATTACAGGCCGGATTCTTGGATCTAAACGCATACCGGTTGTAAAGGGGCAATCGCTTGCTGCTTATGATCCTAGAGCGATAAAAGGATTGGGAGTAACTTATGCAACATCGCCTATGGGAGCAGATCATACAGCAGGCAATACAATACGTAACCAGGTGGAGCATACAGATCCGGAACCCCAGGTAGAACTTTCCTTGAAAGCGCAGAAAATGTCTATGATGGCTGATAGCCTGGGGTTATGTCTCTTTCTGATGCCGGCACTCGGCTCGGAACTTGATAAAATAGCCGAGCTGCTTGATTATTATGTTGGCATAGAAACCAGCGGAGAAAAACTGCTTGAGGATGCCTCCAGATCATTGTCTGTTGAACGCGAATTTAACAGACGTGCCGGATTTGGCCCGGCTGCAGACCGGTTGCCTGAATTTATGCTGGAAGAACCCCTTCCGGCACTTAAGAGTGTTTTCGATGTACCATCAGACAAAATGAGGCAGATCACAGAACTATAAGTTTGGAGGCGGAAATAGTTCTCCAATATATTGATTCATTTAAAGATCAATCACCAGATATTAATGTTTGTAGCTCTTGAATTTTCCCTTATGGTTACTTCTGTTTTTTCTGCTGCCTGTTTTGTTTCTTGGTCCGTAGCTGACCCGGTTTGTTAACTGGCTTTTCTTTTTTGTTGCCCAGGCTTTTTCTGCTGTGATTGTAACCGGAGTTAAGTCAGGTTCTTTCGTTAACATTTTAAGCGCTGCAGCCAGAAGGGTTACCGCCTCTTCGCTATCGAGCATCTCTGCGGCAATATTTTTGTATTGCATATGTTCACCACTGTTTATAATCTTAATGAGTTTTTTCGCAGTGATTTTTTGTTGTTCTTCGAGAGCTTCATCGAAGGTGGGAATAGGTTTACGAATTATTTTACGCTTGATTGATCTTTCAATCATATTAAGATGATCGAGTTCCCGTTGAGATGCAAAAGTGATGGCAATACCGGGTTTACCCAATCTACCGGTTCTTCCAACCCGATGGACATAACTTTCAGCATCCTGGGGTATGTCGAAGTTGTAGATATGAGTTACTGATCCGATATCCAGGCCTCTGGCAGCAACGTCAGTTGCAACCAGTATTTCTGTAATTCCGTTCTTAAATTTGCGCATAACTGCATCACGTCTGGATTGGGTAAGATCTCCGTGTATGGCTTCAGCGGCATAACCCCTTTTCCCAAGTGCTTCATAAAGCTCATCAACACGCCTTTTAGTTCGGCCAAAAACAATTGCTGATTCGGGGGAATTAAGGTCCAGCAGACGGCACAATGTATCAAATTTTTCTGATTCTTTTACCTGAACAAAGTACTGTTCAGTATTTGGAACTGTGACCTCTTTTGACGTAATCTTTATAAATTCCGGTTCATTCATGAACTCACGGGCCAGATTTAAAATCGCTTGTGGCATTGTTGCAGAAAACAGCATGGTCTGGTGGATTACAGGAACAGCTGACAGGATTAGCTCGATATCTTCTCTGAATCCCATGTTAAGCATTTCGTCAGCTTCATCCAGCACTACGATTGCTATGTTAGATAATCGAATCAGTTTTCTGCGCATATGATCCATTAATCGTCCCGGAGTTGCGACAATTATGTGTGGTTTACTTTTTAAGGCTTTAATTTGCCTGTCTATGTCCTGTCCGCCATAAATCGGTAAGGCTTTGATCTTTTTGTGTTTCCCCAGGGAATTAATCTCTTCAGCTACCTGGACAGCCAGTTCCCTTGTGGGTGCTAATACTAAGCCCTGGATAACTCCACTGTCGACTAGACATTGCTCGATCATTGGGATGGCAAAGGCTGCTGTTTTGCCGGTGCCGGTCTGCGCCTGACCGATCAAATCTTTGCCGGTCAGGGCAATCGGTATCGCTATCGCTTGAATTGAGGTTGCTTCTTCAAATCCCATTGCGTTCGTTGATCTGATTGTTGCCTCACTGAGGCAGAATTCTTTAAAAGTAGGCATTAGATATTTTGTTTCCTTTCAATGTTTCCAAATACTTAAATTTGCTTAAAATTATTTAAGAATAAAGCTATAACTGAAAAAATAAGGGCATTTCCTGATTACCGGAAATGCCCTTAATGTTGCGCTTTTTCGGTTTATCCTATTTTATAATGCTATAACGTTTGCAGCCTGTGAACCGCGCTCGCCCTCTACTACTTCAAACTCAACAGCCTGACCTTCTTCGAGGGTTTTAAATCCTTCACTCTGGATTGCTGAGAAGTGAACAAAAACATCTTTGCCTTCCTCAGTTTCGATAAAACCATAGCCTTTGTCCGGGTTAAACCATTTTACTTTTCCCTGCATGTTTGAATCTCCTTCACTTAGAATGAATCAAAAAGAGGAATTGCCGTCAAACCTCTTTTCCTTTCCCAAGCAAAGGGTTAAAGACAGTTTGCGTTATTCACATCTTTTTAACACTGTGATAAAGGATATCACACTTTTGTATATTATGCAAGAAAAATATTAATAATGGCCTGCAAATACAGGGGATTGGAATTTTGGTAGCGAATAGTAATCTATCAATATTTTTGGGAGGGAGCAAGTTGAATAAACCGATACAAATTTGGTCCGAGGTTGGCCAGCTAAAAAAAGTGTTGCTCCACCGACCCGGTTTGGAACTAAAAAATCTGACTCCCCGGTATCTGGAAGAGCTTCTTTTTGATGAAATACCATGGTTGGCAAAGGCCCAGTTGGAACATGATGGTTTTGCCCATGCTTTGCAGGAGAATGGGGTTGAAGTTTTTTATGTAGATCAGATGCTGATAGATATTGTCAATGACTCTGATGTTAAAAGCGAGTTGATTAAAAGGCACTTAAAAGCAAGTCCCCTGATCGAACCTGATGTACTCGATACAATATACAACTACCTATTTGAGCAACCTTCTGATAAGCTTGTTTCAATGATTATTGCCGGCTTATCAAAACAGGAAGTTCAGCATTTGAAAACTTACAGGACACTGAGTGATCTTACCCTGGATAGTTATCCATTCTATCTGGCCCCCCTTCCAAATATGTACTTTACCAGGGATCATGGTTCAATGATCGGTTCCAAGCTTCAGATTAGCAGCATGTTCCTACCCGCCCGTAGACTAGAAACAATATTTTTAAGAATGATCCAGAAGTATCATCCCCTCTTCCGGGATATAGATCTGGCCTTTCATGAAGAAATACCCTATGGCATCGAAGGTGGTGATGTGTTTGTTCTCAACAGGGATACCCTTATGATCGGTTTGAGTGAAAGGACTACTGAAGAAGCGATTGAATGGGTAGCTCATAAATATCTGATTGAAAAGGGTTTGGTTAAACAGATTATTGTGGTGCAGGTCCCAACCAGGCGAGCATATATGCATCTTGACACCGTATTAACTATGGTTGATTTAGATAAATTTCTCATGTACCCCGGGGTGCGGGATGTGATAAATGTTTACTGGTTGGAAAAGGGGTCTGATAACCGGGTTGAAGCAAGTAATGGTTACAATCTTCAGGGTGCACTGCGTAAAGCTTTAAACCTGAAGAATGTTGAAATAATTTATTCAGGTGCTGATGAAGAGATTACAGCTGCTCGTGAACAATGGGGTGACAGCACCAACACGCTGGCGGTAAAACCAGGCCTGGTTGTCTGTTATGATCGAAATGAAGCGACAAATGAAACCCTCAGACAGTACGGAGTAGAAGTGATCGAGATTGATGGCTCGGAACTGGTCAGAGGGAGGGGTGGTCCTCGCTGCATGAGTATGCCTCTCCATCGGGATGAAATAAGCTAATTGCCTTTTTTCATGCTAACCTTAATCGTTATGGCTACTAAGATCATACCTGCAAAAAGAGGCTGAAAACACACAAGCGGTTGGCTATTACGGCTTCTGTTGCTGTGATAATTTATATTTTGCTGATTTTGAGATTATATTATTTTTAGCTTCAGGCTTTAGATTGTTGTTCTATGATTAAAAGATTGGAGGATAAATTGTGGAAAGGGAATTATCGCTTGAATTTGTCAGGGTAACCGAAGCAGCAGCATTAGCTTCAGGACGTCTGATGGGTCGCGGAGATAAAGAAGCAGCTGACCAGGCTGCGGTAGATGCAATGCGATCCGTATTTGATACTGTACAAATTGACGGGACAGTAGTTATCGGTGAGGGCGAAATGGATGAAGCTCCGATGCTCTATATCGGTGAAAAGGTCGGAACAGGAAGTGAACCGGTCGTAGATGTTGCCGTTGATCCGCTTGAGGGAACCAACCTGGTTGCCAAAGGGCTGCCTAATGCTCTGTCTGTGGTGGCAATTGCCCGAAGGGGCTGTCTGCTGCATGCGCCGGATATGTATATGGATAAAATTGCTGTTGGGCCGAAAGCCAGGGGATGTATCGATCTTGATGCACCTGTGATAGATAATTTAAAAGCTCTAGCCAAAGCAACAGATCGTGAAATCAGTGATCTCACGGCAATTATTCTTGATCGCTCCCGGCATAAAAAGATTATATCTGAAATAAGGAAAGCGGGTGCCCGGGTTAAGTTGATCAGCGATGGAGATGTATCTGCTGCCATTGCTACAGCAATAGATAATACGGGGGTTGATATTCTCTTCGGTATTGGAGGCGCTCCCGAAGGGGTAATTGCAGCTGTGGCATTGAAGATCCTTGGTGGCGATATGCAGGCCCGCCTTAAGCCTGAAGATGATGAGGATCTTGCTCGAATTAAAGGAATGGGCCTGGATGATCCAAACAAATTATTGTACCTGGATGATCTGGCCAGAGGAGATGATCTTTTTTTTGCCGCCACCGGAATAACTGATGGCGATATGCTTGAAGGTGTCCGTTATCGCGGTCAGACTGCAGAAACTCATTCGCTTGTGATGAGAGGAATTACGGGTACGATCAGAAATGTTCATGCTGTACATTCTCTATCAAGAAAACCGCATTTTGTATCAAGGGAAGCCGGTTGCAGGTAAGGTTGGTGGCTTTCGGTTTTTATAATATGAATTAAAGAAGTGAGGATTCAGATTTACCTGCAGCCTCACTCTTCTTATGATGTCTTTAAAATATCTGCTACTTTACGATTAAAACATTGGTTTTTGCTGCCTGCAAAACAGCATTACTGACACTGCCGAGAAATAGTTTCTTAACCCCCCCTGTTCCCCGCCTGCCAATGATGATAAGATCAAAATTTCCTTCATCAGCAAAGTGGGTTATCACTTCAGCCGGATGCCCAACCTTAAAGACTGTCTGGACCTGAATTGGATGGCTTTCAAAGACTTTTTCAGCATCATGAAAATATTTTTTTCTTTCTTCAAGCAGTCTCTTGTCAATTTTCTTTAACTGCTTTTCTTCTTCAGGTGTAAAAGGGTATTTCCCATGCCAGTAATCAGGGAAAAAAGGCGCACTTTCATGAACATGTATGAGGACAATTTCATTAATTTCGCAATCACCAACCATTCGGGCAGCGACTTCTATACATTTCTGGCTATTTTCTGAACCATCTGTGCATACCAATATTTTCATCTGGCTCTCTCCTTTCTGTTTATTATCAATTCGCCAGAATGGCGTGATTCCCTTTATAAAAAGTATTTAGAGGATATCAATGATCAAGATGGAAATTTACTAGCTGAATGGAAAGGAGCTAAAAATGAATAGGCTGCCCACCATAGATGACATAAAGACTTCGGAGCTGAGGATCAGGCCTTATATTCACCGCACTCCGGTTCTGACAAACAGGACAATAAATAAAATATGTTCTGCAGAAGTCTTTTTTAAAGCAGAAAATTTTCAGAAGGTTGGAGCGTTCAAGGCAAGGGGTGCAGTAAATGCTGTTTTTAGCCTTGAAGAAGAACAAATTTCAAAAGGTGTTGCCACTCACTCTTCCGGAAATCATGCAGCCGCCCTGGCTTATGCGGCCAAGTGCAGGGGGATAAAAGCATATGTAGTTATGCCTGAGAATGCACCGGAAAATAAGAAAGCTGCAGTAGCGGGTTATGGTGCCAGAATTATCTACAGTGAATCAACACAAAAGGCCCGCGAAGAAATGTTAAATCAAATAATAGTTGATACCGGCGCTTTTTTTATCCATCCATACAATGATTACCGGGTCATAACCGGTCAGGCGACAGCAGCAATGGAGCTGTTAAAGGAAGTACCCACACTTGATTCTCTTTTGGTTCCTGTAGGAGGAGGAGGTCTGCTCAGCGGTTCTGCACTGATTATAAGAGCGCTTAGCACCCATACTTTAATCTTCGGTACGGAACCGAAGAGGGCCGACGATGCTTTCCGTTCACTCAAGGCAGGATATATAATTCCACAGGATAACCCGGTTACTATTGCCGATGGATTACGTACTTCACTGGGGGATCTTACATTTCCGATAATCCGTGATCATGTTACCGATATCTTTACGGTTCAGGAAATAGAGATTATTAATGCAATGAGATTGATCTGGGAAAGGATGAAAATAATTATAGAACCCTCTGCTGCTGTCCCAGTAGCGGCATTGCTTTATAGAAGAGAGCAGGTGCCGGGCTCAAAAATAGGCATCATACTTTCCGGTGGCAATGCAGATCTTGATAATCTTGCTTTTAAGTCATAGATTTGTTAAAAGGGCGAATTAGAAATAATGGATACATCAATTGATAAAGATATTATTGCCGGGTACTCCCCACCTCTTAAATGGGCGGGAGGCAAACGCTGGCTTGTTCCACATTTGAGGCGCTACTGGGAAAAGCACAGTAATTTAAGGTTAGTTGAGCCTTTATGCGGCGGTCTTGCTGTTGCACTGGGTCTGCTTCCGGACAAAGCGCTTCTGAATGATATTAATCCCCACCTGATTAACTTCTACTTGTGGGTTAAAATGGGTTTAAAGATTGAACTTCCCATGATTCACGATAAAGAAATTTATTATAAATATAGAAAACGTTTTAACAACCTCATCGAGGCGGCACGGACAGACAGCAAGGAGGCTGCAGAAATATTCTATTATCTTAACCGGACCGGCTATAATGGTTTATGCCGCTTTAATAAAAAGGGTTACTACAATGTACCTTTTGGTCGCTATAACAAGATAAACTACCGGTATGACTTTAACCATTACCAAAAGCTTTTTACTCGCTGGGAATTTAGTTGCGTTGATTTTGAACATTTAAGTTTAAAAGATGATGACTTTATATATGCTGACCCGCCCTACGATGTAGACTTTACTTCTTATTCAGCAGGTGGGTTTAGCTGGGCTGATCAGGTTCGTTTTGCTAACTGGGTATCCATGTATAATGGTCCGGTTGTCCTTTCAAATCAGGCAACAACGAGGATTATTGAACTTTATGATTCCCTGGGTTTTAGAATTAAGTTTATGAAGGCTCCCCGAAGAATAAACTGTAATGGAAGCCGTATTCCAGCCAGAGAAATTCTTGCAACTAAAGGACTGAAGGACTGTTAATATATGAACATATGTGTTCTGCTCGCTATTTTTTCCGCGTTTAACCTACTTAAAGATTTAACTAATAATTATTGTTTTCTCAGGTTAAACTGATCGCACCGTATGGACAAGCTGCGGTGCATTTTGCGCATCCCTTGCATAAAGAAGGATTGGCCATTGGGAAATCGTATTTTTCTTCCTGACCAATTACCTTTAACTGGCATTCTGCAACAGCAATGCATATGCCGTTGTTGCATAAATCAGGCCTGCATTTTGAGTAATCCAGTGAAACTAGTGTATTTGGCATTATACCTCACCCATTGATTACAGAGTATTATATTTTAACTTGCATATATTATAACATTATGATAATATAATATATATGAAAAATCAAGCTTACCATCATTATTTAACTTAATTAAATCAGGCATCTAAAATTTTTTATCTATAAATTATTAATTAGGGTTGATTTTTTAAAAAGTTATACTAAAATATAAAGTATAGCATTATAATAGACATTAAAGTGATAGTATTCACAAGATTAATTTTTTTATTTCAAATCGATCTTTACAAAAAAGGGGAGGTTATGTAATGAAAAAAACATTTTGGTTTGTCTTGGTGATTATCTTGGCATTGATAATGCTTACCGGCTGTGGTGAAACACCTTCAGGAGAAGTTCCGGAAGAGACACCGGAAGAAGAAACACCTGATGAAACCCCATCAGCAGGCGGGATAACAAGCATCGGAATGGGTGTTGTTAGCTCAATCGGACGATCTGTTGATGCAGGGGAAGAAGTAAACGCCATAGCCCAGGTAGATAACGTTATAGTCGCAGGAGCATTTGATGCTGAAGGTAGAATAGTAGAAGTGATCATTGATACTGCACAGACGCGTGTTAATTATGATGAAGAGCTGCAGGTTGTTTCCGATACCGCGGCAGAAATCAAGACTAAGAAGGAACTCGGTGCTGATTACGGGATGATACGTGCATCCGAAATAGGCGTTGAGTGGGATGATCAGATCTACGCTCTTGAAGAGTGGATGATCGGAAAAACTGTTGATGAAGTTAAGGCAATGGGATTACAGGATGACGGATCGCCTGAAGAAGCAGATCTGGCTACCAGTGTTACCATAACGGTAACCGATTATATTGCTGCTCTGGAAAAAGCTTATGCCAATGCGTTTGATGTAACAGCCGAAACAGTATCTTTTGGATTGGGTCATGATGTTTCAATTGCCAGCTCATATGGGTACAGTGAAGAAAACGATATTCTGCCAAGAGCCCAGGTTGATGTTATCCTTGCGGCTGCTGCTTTTGATAGCGAAGGTAGGGTTGTCGGTGTTCTGATCGATACTGCACAGACCAGGGTTAATTTTGATGCTGAAGGAGCGGTTACCTCTGATCGGGCTGCGGAAGTTAAAACAAAGAAGGAACTCGGTGCTGATTACGGGATGATCCGGGCATCTGAAATCGGCAGAGAATGGTATGAGCAAATTGCTTCCCTCGAAGAATGGATTGTTGGGAAGACTTTAAGTGAAGTCCTGGCAATGGAACTTCAGGAAGACGGTTCACCTGCTGACGCAGATCTGGTTACATCGGTAACCATGACGGTTTCCTATTACTTTACAGCTCTGCAGGAAGCATACGATACTGCCAGGTAATAAAAACAGCAGAACAAATTATGTAATATATTAATTTGGGAAAGTTAATCACAGAATTGCTTCCGGCACAGTGATATAATAAAGTGTCGGGAGCTTTTCTCTGTCAGCTTGAATTTATTAGAATCCGAATAAGTAGCGAAGGAAGATTTAATGAGAAAATTAATAATAGTATTGTTTGTCGTGGTATTAATTTTTATTACAGGTTGCTCTGATCGCAGTCAAACTGGTTACACCAGGTACCAGGAAAGTTATTTTGACACATTCGACACTTTGGTTCAGTTTGTGGCATATACAGAAAGTGAAGAAGAGTTCAACGGGTATGCTGAAAAATTTCATGAGCGCCTGAAAGAATTACACAGGCTATACGATATCTACATTACTTACGAAGGGGTTAATAACCTGAAGACGATCAATGATCGTGCAGGGATAGAGCCGGTAAAAGTTGATCAAGAAATTATTGATCTTATTCTTTTTTCACGAGAGTGGTCAGAAAAAACTGGAGGGGCAGTCAATATTGCTCTAGGGCCTGTTTTATCAATCTGGCACAGCTATCGCGAAGAAGCGCTTTTTGATCCGGCAAATGCGGAATTGCCCCCTATGGAAAAATTGCGGGAAGCCATGGAATACACCGATCTTGATCAGGTAATCGTTGATACCATACAGATGACAGTCTATCTTCCCTATCCTCAAATGAGCCTTGATGTTGGAGCCGTGGCAAAAGGATATGCCCTGCAGATAGCAATCAAGGAGCTGGAAGAAGCAGGATTAAATTCTGCAATAGTCAGTGCGGGTGGGAATATTCATATTGTTGGAAGTCCTCGCGATGGAGAACGTGATCGCTGGGGTGTGGGTATACAGGATCCACAAGCTTCAATTGTCGGCGGTCAGGAAACACTTCTGGATGTAATTTACCTGGATCGCGGAAGTGTTGATACGAGTGGAGACTACCAGAGATACTATATCGTTGAAGGAGAATTAATCCATCACTTGATTGATCCAGCAACATTAATGCCGGCAACTCACTATAGGGCAGTTACAGTTGTTGCTGAAGATTCGGGTTTAGCTGATTTCATGTCAACCGCACTATTCCTGATTCCCTTTGAAGAGAGCAAGACCCTGGCAGAAAGCCTGGATAATTTTGAAGCGATATGGGTTATGCCCGATGGGGAAGTGAGAACCACCGAAGGTATGAAATCCTTGTTGAGAAGCAACGGCGCTACTGCAAGATAATTATTCATATGCGAAATCAACATCAATCTCTCTTTCTGATAATAGGCATTTGAGATTTAGAATATATAATAAGAGCGAATGCGGTTAATTATTGGCAATAAAACGTATTTTTTGTCTTCTACAGTCTTTTTAAGCCATATTACATCGAATAACTGTGTTTTACAGCGTATTTGTTAAGATTAGGGTTCTAATCTAATCTTATGAGCTTGTAGCATATTTTCACAAGCGGAGGAAGCTTTGTCAAATTTAATCTTATCAGATAATATATAATTTACCAGGTTAAATATTAAACATAGAAAACATTTGCTGAAAGGGTGATCTGTTATATTTAGAATTAAAACACTCCACTTGATTGTTGTGATTATTGGGTTTACTGTTTTCCCTTTACTGGGAGTAATTTACTTTCAAACTAACGGGTTGATCGGCGGTTTTTTTATCGGTTTAGTGATTGCCTTGATCGTAAGTTTTTTACATAAGTAAAAAGGTATAGATCAAATAGTTTCCTACCCGGAATCGGCATCGATAATATTTTCTAATCCGAAATATATAACCCAGGTAATTTGAAATCACTTCACATGATGTAAAGATGATTTAAATCATGTATAATATTCTTATGACTGCATTAGAAACTATTCAAAGACGTTTATCCGTCCGAAGGTATTCAGATAAGAGTATTGAAACCTCCGTCCGAGAAGATCTGGGAACATATTTTGAAGAAGCTGGTAAGGGTTTGTTTGGCAATTTGGTCCGTTTTAAACTGCTGGATTTAGGGCCAATGTCCCGGGAAGAAATGCGATCTTTAGGAACTTACGGTTTCATTAAAGGAGCTAAACTTTTTGTCCTGGCTGCGGTGAAGGAAAACAGGTGGGCATTTGAAGATATCGGATATTGCATGGAAAAAGTTATTTTAAAAGCAACTGAGCTTGGCCTGGGCACCTGCTGGCTTGGTGGAACATTTAGGAGAAGTGCCTTCGCGGCTAAAATGGAACTTTCTGCTGATGAAATGCTCCCGGCCATAAGTCCTATAGGTTACACTCATAATGAATCATTTACTTCAGATCGTGTGCTGCGTTACACTATCGGTTCTGTCAAGCGACTTCCCTGGAGAAATCTTTTTTATGAAGGTAATGATCAACAGCCATTGGAAAAAGCTAGCGCTGCGGATTTTGTTGATGCCCTGGAAGCCATCCGAATCGCTCCTTCTGCATCGAATAAGCAGCCATGGCGTATAGTAAAAGGTGAGAACAGCCAACAATATCATCTGTATCTGAAGGAAAACAAACTTTACAATAGATTATTAGGGAAGATCAGGATACAGCACATTGATATGGGGATCGCTATGTGTCATTTTGAAATGGTTGCACGTGAACAGGGGTTATCAGGCGGTTGGGAAGTTGCCAATCCGGGATCAAAATATGATGGGCTACAGTATATTGCTACCTGGGTGAGTTAACCTTTGAGCGGGATTGTTTATTTGCACCACTGTGATGATTTCAATTCTGAATAATCAAAGTGTTTTTAATCAAAGTAAAGTAAAAAAGGGGTTGTCGGATTCTTCACAGGACAACCCCTTTTTTATCATAGATATTTCATGGCAACAGCTGGTACCTGGCAGTAAAATGTCTCATTAGTTCTGACTGAAACGTTATTTCAAGACCTCTTACCTGATCTCTCCGTGTAGCAATATTCTCGAATGCTTTAGCTACAAGATCCATATGACGATCTGTATAAACTCTTCTCGGGACAGCAAGTCGTACTAACTCCTGTTTCGGAAAGACCTGCTTGCCTGTCTCCGGGTCAACATAACCGAAAGTACTTGTTCCTAAATCTACAGAGCGAACACCTGCTTCTTTATATAATTCTACAACCAGGGCTTGTCCGGTTAAATGTTCCTGTGGAATATGGGGTAAAAATTGTCCTGCATCAATAAAGACTCCATGACCGCCAACTGGAAGGACAATTGGCACCCCGGCTTCTGTAAGTTTATGTCCCAGGTAATTAACCTGTCCAATTCTGTTTTCAAGGTAACTATCATCAATACCTTCGTATAGTCCTCTGGCTATGGCTTCCAGATCTCGACCGGCCAGACCACCGTAGGTTCGAAAACCTTCGTAGATAATCTGGATCTGGACCGCTTTTTCATACCATTCCTTATTATCCTTGAATGCCAGGAACCCTCCGATATTGACCAGGGCATCTTTTTTCGAACTCATTGTACAGCCATCTGCATGGGAGAACATTTCACGGGCTATCTCTTTAATGGATTTATCTTTGTAACCTGGCTCCCTTTTCTTAATAAAATAACAATTTTCTGCATACCTGGCAGCATCAATAAATAGTGGCCGATTATATTTTTTTGCCAGCATGCCTGCAGCCTTAATATTTTCCATTGATACCGGTTGGCCGCCATTGCTGTTACAGGTAGTGGTCATGATGATTATGGGTACCTGTGAAGGGTTGCTGTCATTTAACTCGCTTTCCAGTTTATCAAGGTTAATATTGCCTTTAAAGGGATATTCAGAAGTCGGTTCAAGTCCTTCATCGATGACTAAGTTAACCGGCGATGATTTTCTTAACCGGATATGTCCTTCTGTGGTATCAAAGTGCATATTGCCCAATATTCGCTGATTTTGACCAACAAACATGGACATCAGGATATTTTCCGCTGCCCTTCCCTGGTGGGCAGGGACTATAAATTTATAACCGAAAATATCTTCAACTGCATCCTGAAGGTTATAGAAATTAGCACAGCCTGCATAGGATTCATCACCCAGCATCATTCCCGCCCACTGGTTAGCGCTCATTGCAGATGTTCCGCTGTCCGTAAGCAGATCAATATATACATCCTCGGCTTTTAGATTGAAAATATTATAGTAAGCTTTTTCAATGAGCATTTCTCTGGTCTGCCGATCTTTAAGTTTTATCGGCTCAACCATTTTAATTCGATATGGTTCTGCATAGGTATTACGATCTCTCAAAACAACAGCCTCCTTAATCAGATAATAATTAAATTAAACTGCAAACATATTTTCTGCTTTTGATATTTTTAATTCAATTTGATATTAAATACTCCTTTAGCAAAAAGGAAGAAATGCAGCCGGAAAGAATTATTAATCAGATGATGTCTGAAACGGCCGGGAGGATATAAGGTGAATAATAAATTAATCGGAAAAAAATTATTAAAAAAAAGGATTGCAGTATCAATGGAAGAGCAGCCTGCCGAACTTTTGCTGAAAGGGGGAAAAATTGTTGATTTATGTAACCTTTCATTTTATGAATCGAATATAGCAATTGTTGGTGGTCATATTGCAGCGATTGGAGAATTTTACACGAGTGGTCAGGAAATAATTGAGTTAAAGGGGAGTTATGTCACTCCGGGTTTGATCGACTCTCACCTCCATATCGAGAGTACGCTTTTGCTGCCGCCAGAGCTAGCCAGGGTGATTGTTACCCAGGGAACTACTGCAATAGTCCATGACCCTCATGAAATCGCCAATGTTCTGGGAATAAAGGGAGTAAACCTGATGCTTGAAGCAGCTAAGGGTTTACCGTGTGACTTTTTTGCTACTATTCCATCTTGTGTTCCAGCTACAGATATGGAAACCAGCGGCGGAGAAATAAGAATTAAGGAAGTGGAAAAATTACTGAATTTCGCGAATGTTATTGCCTTGGGAGAAATGATGAATTATCCAGGTGTGATTAACCGCGAGTTTGAAGTTCTGGAGAAGCTCTTGATTTCATCATCAGCAGGAAAACCTCTTGATGGGCATGCGCCGGATCTAAGTGGCAGAGAACTGCAGGCTTATCTGACATCTGGGATTTCTACTGATCACGAATGTATTACTGCTCGAGAGGCGATGGAAAAACTAAGGTACGGTATGAAAATTATTATCCGTCACGGATCGGCAACATCCAGCCTGGATGAGCTGCTTCCGCTGGTTACCAGAGCAAACAGCAGCCAGTTTATGTTTGGCAGTGATGATCGTGATGCCGGAGAACTCCTGACACAGGGTCATGTAAATGGAATTCTCCGGGCTGCTGTTAAGATAGACGGCGACCCCTTACTGATGCTGAGGCTGGCGACATTAAGTGCAGCAAACCACTACAGACTCTATGACCGGGGTATGATTACACCGGGTAAACGGGCTGATCTGGTAGTTTTTGAAGACCTGAAAGCATTTAAGCCACTAGTGGTAATAAAAGATGGCCGGATTGTAGCTCGCGAAGGGAAAATAGAAGCTTCGATACCCCAATTTACTTTACCACCTTTTGCACGAAATTCTGTAAAGATTAACAAGACAATTACTGAAGCTGATTTCACATTAAAATATCCACCAGGCAGAATTCCGGTTATTGGTGTAGTGCCGGGACAACTGGTTACAGAGAAACTGGAGCTTGATTTGCCCCGCATGGGGAACGGTGAAGTAAGTTCAATTACCGAATCTGGCATAAATAAGATTTCTGTGATTGAGAGACACGGTAAAAACGGTAATATTGCTGTAGGTTTGATCAGTGGTTTTGATCTGAAATACGGTGCTCTGGCATCAAGTGTAGCCCATGATTCTCATAACATTATTGTTGTAGGAGCATCCGAATCAGCAATGGCTCTTGCTGTTAATGAGTTAGTCAGAATCGGTGGAGGTTTTGCGGTTGTTGGTGAAGAAAATCAATTGAAGGCTTTACTTCCTCTGGAGGCTGCCGGGTTGATGTCAGTTGATTCTGCAGCACAGGTTGCCGATGAGATGAATAATATCCTCCTGGCTGCCGGAAAGTTGGGGACCAGGCTTCCCCAACCATTCCTGACGCTTGCATTCATGGCTTTACCGGTAATTCCTTCCCTGAAAATTACCGATCGAGGCCTTTTCGATGTTGATAAATTTACCTATCTATAAGTTAAATATAAATTTATGTTAGAATTGGATCATTATAACTAAGGGGGTGTATTATTGACAGGTAAGCTTACCATACCTAATATATTGTCTCTATCAAGAATCGTTTTACTTCCTCTTCTTTTTATTATCCTCTATTCCGGACATCATTATCTTTTTTTGGCAGGATATATTCTAATCGGTTCAACTGATTTTTTTGATGGAATATTTGCCAGAAGGCTTAACCAGGTTTCTCATTTTGGCAAGGAGCTCGATTCCCTGGCTGATCTTTTTTTCTACATATCTTCAGCTTTTTTTTTAAATTATCTGTTCCCCGAGGTTATTGCAGCAAATAAATTATACCTGTTTGTCTTTTTCTCGCTTCTCGGTTTTTCATTCATCCTATCAGGGTTATTGTTCCGTAGGCCGGTTATGATGCATACTATAATATTGCGGTTCAATGCTGTAATGGTCTATTTTACTTTAATCTGCTCATTTGTATTTGATACAACACTGTTAGTCAGGTTAGTAATTTTAATTTATATTATTGGGTTTATCGAAGAAATACTAATTTTTATTTTTTTTGGCAATGTAAATCCTGATACCAGATCTATTTTCCACCTGCTGAAGGGAAGGACGGTTAATAATTGAAATACCGGAAATATTGCCCTTACTGTTTAAAACGGGCCGTAGTTTAAGGTAACGGCCACTATTACAAATGAAATCGTTATAATCAGTACCACAAGCTGCAGGACGATTACCCAGCGAAACCATTTTATATAGCTGACTCCGGCCAGGCCCAGAGCGATCAAAAGTGCAGCATTTGTTGGGAAAAGAACATTGCTGAAGCCATCTCCGAAGGCGAAAGCCAAAACCGCTGTCTGTCTTGTGACACCGACTAGATCCACAAGGGGAGCAATTATGGGGATAATCAGGAAAGCTTTGGCAGAGGCTGAACCGATAAAAAAGTTTAATACCAGGACCACGCCGTAGACAAGAAGTGCTGCGGCTGTAGTGGTTGCGCCGCTGATAGTACGAACTGAGAAATCAAGTATCGTATCCATTACCCGGGCATTTGTCATTATATGTTTAACACTGACAGCCATCAGTATGAGTATTATAGCCGGGGCAATCCCACCGAGGCTTTTTATAAAAATCGATAACGTGTCTTTTGTTTTCATACCACTCAGTAGTGAAGCACCCACTCCACCGATCAGAAATACTAACCCGACAAGGGGAAGTGCTATTCCAGAAATCAAATGAATAAATGAAGCCCCAATACTGATAATTACTATAATAATTAAGGCAGTTATAAACCATGCAAGAGACACCCTTAACCCAGGGTTGGTATGGATATTTAATTCGTCATGGGTAAGTTTGAATCTGCTGCGCATATATGTATCATCATTATAAACAGGTGACAGCGTTGGATTATCTTCTATTTTTTTTGCGTAACGAATTAAAAAGAAACTTAGAATTGCATAGATTGTTATAAACACAACAGCCCTGAGTCCGATACCTGAATATACAGGCAGTTCGGCCAACCGCTGAGCAATTCCGATAGTGAATGGATTTGCCAGGGCAGCTGAAAACCCGAATGCTACAGCTAACAGACTCATTCCCAGGCCGGTCATGGCATCCCACCCCAGCAGGTAAGCAAGGGCAATCATCAGGGGAACCAGGATAATAAATTCCTCGAATATACCCAGCAGTGCTCCGAATAACATGAAGAACAGAACTATAATCGCCAGGAGCAAATATTTTTTTTGGCCAAACCGCGAAATCACGCCGGAAATCAGCGCTTTTAAAACACCGGCTTTATCTAAAAGGGAGAAAGAGCCGCCGATTAAGAGGAGAACTATAATTATTGTAATTATTACCGGTGCATCAGGGCCCCAAAGAACCTCCAGGGGCGCTGTAAACCAGCGCCAGATCGGATAGTCTGGAGGTTCAGTCAACTGAAATGAACCCGGAATAATAACTGTTCTTCCTTCAACCAACTCGGTTTCAAAGCTACCACTGGGTATAAATAAAGTTAAAAAACCGGCGACAACCATCAGAGCAAGGAGGATACATGCAGATTGGATAAATGCCTTTTTCCCGATGCGTAAAACTGAATCTTCTTTATTCAAGTTTCATATCCCCTTTATATGATATTTTTAAATCTTCGGGTATAATATTAAACAAATTCTCTAACAGATTAAGCCGATCCTTTTAAAAAGAGATTCTGATTGATATTTACAATAGAAAAGTAAACCGCGGAAGGAGATAAAAAGATGATCGGATTGGTCGCAATATTAAGCATTAAACCCGGTAAAGAAAATGAAGTTGCCGAAGCCTGTCGGGTTATGGCTAAAAAGGTTCATGAACTTGAAAAGGACTGTCTTTTTTATGAACCTTTTATTTCCGAAGAAAACCCCAGGGAGATTTACTTTCTGGAAACGTATGCAGACAATGAATCCCTTGAACTACACCGAGAAACCGAGCACTACAAGAATTACAGGGAAGCGATAAAAGATGCTGTGACAGAACCGCCCCGGGTTACCCTGCTAAAGGCGATTACTTAAATCCCATATTGTGAAATATGCTTGCATTCTACTTTTTCAAAAGGTATAAATATGAGTAAGCAGAATATCTTAAAGGGACGATGGGTATCGTCCCTTTAAGCTTGCAGAAATAAACCGTTAATTTTGCTCTAGTGCTTATGATATAGTTCAATATTTTTATAAAACAGTCAGCTTTTCTGAAAGAAGGGTTTAAATTAATGCATATTATAGTTGTCGGGGGAGGCGGAGTCGGTTACGGACTGGCTCGCAATCTATCCGAAAAACAGCAGGATGTTGTAGTAATCGAGAGGGATGAAATAAAAGCCCGCAGATTTACCGAAGCTCTTGATGTTATGGTTATCGAGGACAACGGGGCTAATGCATCTGTGCTTGAAAGGGCTGATATAAAAAATGCCGGTATGCTTATTGCTGTAACCCAGTTTGACGAAACAAATATTATTTCCTGCATGTTGGCCAAGCAGTATGGAGTTCCCCTGACGGTCTGCCGTATTCGTAATTCAGGTTATGCCGATGAAGATTCAGTATTGACTCCCCGGCAGTTGGGTATTGATATTATTATTAATCCCGAGCGGGTAGCGGCAATGGAAATATCGAAGATGCTTCATTTCCCTGACGCAAGTGAAGTTGAATATTTCAACCAGGGAAAGGTAATGATGCTAGGTGTAACAGTCGGTAAGGAAGCTGGTATCACTGATGTCCCGCTGTACAAGTTACCACTGAAGAATGAATCAATAATAGTTGGGATCAGCGATTCAAAGGGTAAATTTATTGTGCCCGGAGGCCGCGATGTAGTCAAACCCGGGAATAAGATATACCTTCTTGGTAAAACCAGGACATTAAAAGATATCAGCAATCTGTTACATCATGAGAAAACAAGAATTAACCAGGTAACTATCCTGGGTGGCGGGATGATCGGTTTACGGTTAGCCCAATTGCTTGAACAGAGCAAACAGCCTTTTTCTGTAAAGCTGATTGAAAAGGATGAATTTAAATGCGAAAGTTTGTGCAAAAAACTAAGTAAGACCCTGGTTCTTCAGGGTGATGCAACGGAGATTGCCATGCTCAAGGAAGAGGATCTGGAAGCATCAGATGCGGTCATTGCGGCCATCGGGGATGATCGGTCAAATATTGTTTCGGCCCTGCTGGCCCGGCAGTTTGGGGTAAAAAAAATAATCTGCGAGGTAATGAAACCCCAGTATGTACCAGTTTACAGCACTTTGGGCATAGATAGTGTGATAAATCCGCGTCTTCTTGCCGCTGCCCAGATAATGAGGTATATTCGCAAGGAAGATGTTGTTGCCCTTTCGATTCTTCAGAATGAAAAGGCTGAAATTATTGAACTGGTTTTGCCCGAATCAGCAAAAGTGGCACATAAGAAAATTGCCGAGGCAAATCTACCACGTGGTATGATCATCGGCTCGATAGTCCGGAGTGATGATGTAATTATTCCCGGCGGCAATAGCGAATTGCTGCCAGGCGACGATCTGGTTATATTTGCCATACCCCAGGTCAGCAGTAAACTGGATCGCTATTTTGCCTCTTCCCTGGAGGGAGAAACAAAAAAAATCCAGGGCATTGATCTGATCGGCTATGAATCATAGAGTAGTTTTCGCTGTATAAATAATAAATTGGATAAGTGGATGAGGATGTTCTAATGCGCCGCATACGGATCTTTTATCTTCTCGGGATTATGCTGCTTTTTTTATCATTGGC
Organism: Bacillota bacterium; assembly: GCA_033549065.1. Taxonomy (NCBI): domain Bacteria; kingdom Bacillati; phylum Bacillota; species Bacillota bacterium. The sequence goes on along the minus strand of JAWSUE010000001.1, from coordinate 119,573 downwards.
CATGTCTTTACCTGCACTCTGGTCTTTAATAGAACAGGGGAATGACCGGCTTGCCTTCCTGAATGCGATTTTGGTAACTGCAGCGGCAGGTTTTTTTATGTTTATCTATTTTTCAAAGTCGCAAAGAAAAGAACTGAGCATTGTTGAAAACTTTACACTCGTCGCTATGGCCTGGCTGGTTGCCGGTATCTTCGGGGCATTACCCTTTCATTTTTATGGTTTATTTGATGGGAACTTTCTGGATGCTTATTTTGAAACCGTTTCGGGATTAACCACAACAGGTGCAACATTAATAGGTGATATTGAGAATGTTCCGCGGGGTTTGCTTCTCTGGCGTGCGTTCACCCAGTGGCTTGGCGGTATGGGAATTATTGTACTTTTTTTAGCAATACTGCCCCGATTTGGATTTCGCAGTATGACCATGTTCAAAGCAGAACTGCCCGGGCCGATTGCAGAGAGGCTTGTCCCCAGGGTTGTGGAGACTGCCAGGCGGCTTTGGTTGATCTATGTTGCGTTAACTTTATTGGAAATTATTGCGCTTATGCTTTGCGGAGTTAGTTTTTATGACTCTCTTGCTCATGCTTTTACTACTATGCCAACAGGGGGCTTTTCGACATACAATGCCAGCATAGCTGCGTTGAATAATCCCGCTGCAGAAATAGTAATTATGCTATTCATGTTTTTCGCAGGGATTAACTTCGTCCTATATTTCCGTCTCCTGCGCGGGGATTTTTCAATTCATAAAAATCCCGAACTTCGTTTTTATTCTATGATAATCTTACTTTCAATAATCATGGTTACCATAAATATTTATGATCATGCCTCCGGTTTGGGAGTTGCATTAAGGCAGAGTGCATTTCAGGTTGTCTCCATCGTAACTACCACGGGTTATGCCACAGTAGATTTCGATGCCTGGAAACATTTTTCCCGTATTCTTCTGCTGCTTCTTATGTTTATCGGAGCCTGTGGAGGTTCTACAGGTGGTTCTATCAAGCAGATAAGGTGGATGCTGATGATCAAATTCTCTCTTCGCGAACTTTACCGTTTAATTCATCCATCTGCAGTATCATCGGTAAAGATATCTGATCAGCCAGTCTCTGAGGAGATTCTGAAATCTGTTATGGGTTTTGGTTTTTTATACATCTCACTGACCGTTATGGCCACCCTCGTTTTGAGCGCAATGGGGCTGGATCTTGATACTTCATTTTCTGCTGTTGCGGCGACAATCGGTAATGTCGGACCTGGACTGGCTCAGGTTGGGCCGACTTATACCTACCAGGTTGTTCCTCCTCTCGGCAAAGCCCTTCTTTCCGTGATGATGATCATCGGTCGCCTTGAAGTTTATACGGTACTGGTAATTTTCCTTCCTGAATCAAGACGGCTTTGGAGCCGTGCCTTCAATAAAAGCAGTTAAAACCTCGATTTTACATTAGTTTCTATAGATCATATGTCTAATACTACAAGGCAGGATATTAATAACTAATAACGAATATTATTAGTCTGAATTTAATAACGCCAGGCCAAAAAAAGGAGTAGAAAATGGCTATAAATTATATTAACGGTGATCGTCTCTATTATGCTTTTTTAGCAGGCGCAAATGAGATATTCATCAATAAGTCAATGTTAAAAAGACCAATCCAGGAGTGTTTAAGAGATGCTAAAGGCTCTTCAAATTTATCTGGTTATACTGGGTGCTTTTTCCTGATTGATATGATCTGGCTTGGATTGGTGGCAAAAAATTTCTATAAACAGCAGCTGGGGTTTTTAATGGCTCCCAGGATAAACTGGGCAGCGGCAATAATATTTTATCTTTCTCAGCAACCTGGCGACAATAAAGGACTGGCCTTATGCGGTTGTATTTGTAGATATTGTATGGGGAGCTTCATTATCTGCCGTACTTTCAGTTATTGGATTTCTTTATAGCAGGAGTATTTACTAAACAGGGGGGAATGGCGATGATTATAAAACACTTTTATTTGGATAAAATTGCCCATAGTTCCTACATGCTGATCGGAAACAAAATCAGCGCTGTAGTTGATCCCCAGCGGGATGTCACTATCTATATTGAAGAAGCAAAACGCAGGGGGGCTACAATTTCTCACATTATACATACTCACCTCCATGCAGATTTTGTTTCCGGCCATATGGACCTTGCCGAGCTGACCGGTGCTCCCGTATATGTTCCGAAAGCTGCCGGGTGTACTTTTGAGCATGAAGCAGTTGTTGAAAATGATATTATAGAAATTGAAGATATGCAGCTTTTTTAGCTTTCCATATACCCGGTTCTTATAACATCGGTATAGGCGGAAATTTTCCGATCTATCTTGGTTGGGTAATTCCTCCCGATAAAGAAATCTATCTGGTAACTGAAGATACTGACGATGCAAGGGCCGCCGAGCTTTGGGCTCGCCGGGTTGGGATGGATCGCATAGCCGGGTATCTTTCCGGCGGAATTGCAGAATGGGCCATGGGTGGCAAGGATTTTAATACAGCACCACTCATTTCAGCCCGGGATATCAAAAATATAAAAAATGGATATGACCATGTTTGTCTGGTTGATATCCGGACTCCCCAGGAATATGAACAGGGCCATCTTTCAGGCACTGTTAATGTTCCGGTACAGGAATTACGTTCCCGCTACGTGGAACTGAATGCTGAACTCCATTTGATCTTATTGTGCAGCACCGGTTTTCGGTCGAGTCTCGCTGCAAGCATTCTTAAGCAGAAGGGGTTTAAAAAAATCAGCCATCTGGCTGGTGGTATGACCGGCTACGGGGCTGCGTAATAACCGTAAAATGGATTTTTGCTATACGTCTAATTTCGGAGCTGCTGTGGAACATGGTACTCCGATCAGGCATTTACTGCAAACTTCGGCAATACTCACAAGGGTATTATATTTTTCAGCATTCTTTCCCAGTTATAAGCATATGATTAAGACCGAAAGTGCCAAGCCCGTCAATATATGCTGCACTGCGGCGCGACCAGTCGCTAAGAAGAGTCTTTTTGGCAAAGTTATGCCTAGCGGGTACATATGCGGCTTGAAAACCCTGAGCAATCAAGTAGCTTTGGAGAATAAGGTTGAGATCATTTATCAACTTAACAGTCGTGATATGAAAAATCTATGAAAGTTAAAGGATTTAGTGATACAGAACAAGAAGGCAGTATTGCATTAAATATTGAGGAGGATGATTTGTGGATATAATAAAGAAAGCGAAGGAATTGGGAGCGGAAATACGAAAGTCGGAGGAATTTCGGGAGTTAAATAGGACTTCTGAGAACGTTCAGGGAGATCCCGAAGCTAACCGGCTTGTTGAAGAAGTACAAAAAGTCCAGCAGCAGATACAGTTTTCTCAACAATCAGGTGTACAGCCCAGCCAGGAGCAGATTGATCAGTTTAACGAAATAAAAGGCAAAATGGACACCAGCCTTACTATCCAGGCTTATGCCAAAGCACGCAGCAATTTTGATCAGCTCATGCAAAATGTAAACAACGCAATAGGTGAAGGCATCGAACCTTCTGCTAATAAAAACAAGAGTAATTAATTCGAAATAACTCAAACACAACGAACTATTTAATTTCTTAAAATACTTGAAGGGGCAGCTTTTAAAGCTGCCCCGCTACCTATGAAATGCTTCTGATGAAAGGCGATTAGCTGTGATTCTTTTTGCCAAAACTCCAACCGAGCCAATTGACGAGTTTCATCGGGTTGCCGTTCATATCAGCAAGAGGTTTGGCCGGATCTCCTTTCTGGGTCGCTAAGGAAACCACAATCATAAGGACAATGGAGATAAGGAAAGCCGGAACTGAGGCTATATAAACTGCATCCCAGATAGCCCATTCAGTATATACAACCCCTTCCTCTATGATCCCTATATTGGCTTCTGCTGTTTCTGCATAGAAATAGTAGTAGCTCAGAATGATCCACGAAACGAATCCGCCAATCAGGGCAATCAGGGCACCCATCTCATTGCACTTTTTCCAAAAATAACCTGCCGCATAGGGGGCAAAAAGGCCGACCAGGATAATCGACCAGGCAATAACAACCAGCATGTAAATCGTTTCGGCATAAAGCGCCAGTAAAAGTGAACTAATCGCTATAATTGGAACAAATAACCTGGTTATCTTTAATGTTTCCTCACCGGTAGCCTCAGGTTTCACATATTTAAATCCGTTGTAACCAATAATAGATGATGCCGCCAGCAGGGCACTGTCTGAGCTGGACATCAATGCTGCAACCATTCCTGCGACGAAGATAACAGTAAGGATCGGAGGCAGGTACTGGATGGCCAGCCAGGGAAGGATCATCTCAGTTTCCGGAATCGTAAGTTCTGCATTTATTTCGAACATAACTATACCTAAAATTACCGGGATCATTCCTACCACAATGTAAAGAGCTCCCGATACATAGGAGCCAACAACGGCTACTTTTTCATCTTTGGCGGAGAGAAGTCTCTGCATCAGGTCCTGGGCAGGTATACTGCCCAAACCTATGGCCATCCAGGCTCCAATGTAATAAAACCAACCAGGTACCCCGAAATACCAGAGATAACCTTCTTCAGCTGTGGGAGCCATTGAAAATGCAGGCAGTTCACCCCAGTTGCTGGCATGTTCAAAGAAATAACCCCAGCCTCCGATATGATCAATTGCATAGGGGAGAATGACCAGGATTCCGACAATTAATATTACCATCTGAACAACGTCTGTTAGAGTTACCGACCACATCCCACCCAGGTACGTGTAGAGTATCAGAACCGCACAGGAGATGATGATTCCATACGCAAGGGGTAAACCGGTGAAAATCTGTAGAATTGTACCGAAGGCGACCAATTGTGCCCCAACCCAGCCGATTTCAGCGATGACCAGGACGATGGCAGAGGCAAACCCCATTTTTTTTCCGAAGCGGATATCAAAAAAATCGACCAGGGTCAGGTACCCACCGCGCCTCATCAGTCGGGCAAAAAATATTCCGGCAAGAACGAGGCATAAAGCTGCTCCCCAGGGGTCAAAAATCACCCCCTGGTTTCCAAACAGGTAAGACTGGGCAGTTGCCCCCATGAGGGTTCCGGCACAAAACCATGTAGCAAAAAGAGTGCCGATTGTTAAGAAGAGGGGTAATCGCCGACCAGCAACGATATAATCAGTACTGTCTTTAATCCTTTTAGAGCTCCACCATCCGATGCCGAGCATAACAAGCATATAGATGATAACTCCGATTAACACCATGCCACCGTACTGATAAGAACCCATTTCCATCTTAATTGCCTCCTCCAATGGATTAAACACAACATAACCAAATTGAGCCCATTAGATTTTCGGCGTACCGCTCATTCTCACCCCCATTAAACTTTTTCCATGCAGTGGTCTGTCATAATTATATAAATTTAGATTTGATATCACTATTATAAACCCAGAAAGTTTGTCATCACAAGTGTATAAATTAACTGGATCGAAATTCAGAGGAATAGCATTTCAACTGTAAAGTGAATCAACCAGTTTAATATAGGTCGAAATATTGAATTTAGATCTGCTGCCTTTATAACTCATGTAACGGATTTTGCCGAATACCGGTCGGTTTGCCCAGGCCCGATCGTGTACACCCCCGATGCACCAGGCAATTCCGGTATATCCGTTTGGGTCGCGTCCATCAAGGGAGTATTTATCATTTAGATATATTGCTGTTCTCAGTGCTTCTTCAACACTTTCTGACCACTCCAGTATTTTTTTTGCCCAGTACATTCGCATGTAACCGTGCATTTTCCCTTTTACCAACATTTCTTTTTGTGCCGCGTTCCAGAGAGGATCGTGTGTTGCCGCGGATTCGAATTCATCAACCCTGTATATATATTCCCGTGGATCTTCTGCGTGAGCTTCCAGAGATTCTTTCGCCCATTTAGGAAAACCATGGATCGAATCATAGGCCTGATTAAAGTAACAGAAGTTATCTGATAACTCACGGCGAACCACTAGTTCTTCTAAAAATGATGAAACATCTATACCCGGCTCCTCTGCCCTCTGGACTTCATAGGCGAGCCGTTGGGCGCTCAACTGACCAAAATGCAAGTAGGGAGATAAATCGGACTGCCCGCTTAAGGTTGGGTCGTTTCGGTCTCGTTCATATCGGGCAAGTTTATATATGATAAATTTCTCCATCGCTTTATGCGCAGCATTTTCACCTGTCTGAAAGCTGTTGCTGTCATATTCAGAATTGGCTGCTTTTATTTTATCTTTAATCTTTAGCCAATCAGTTTTTTTAGCCTTTTCTGGTAGCAGAAATGGATGTTTAATGATTTCCGGAAAAGGTCCCAGAAATCCGGGGATTTGTTTTTTTATTTTTGGCCTGAATGTATAAGCGGCATATTCCTGTTTTGGCGATGCATACCAGCAGGGGACAAGGTTGTGAGCATCTACCTCAATAGAAGCGCAATTTAGGTTTTCAGTTACATTCTTTTTCCACTGTCTTGATATACGAAGGGGGGAAAAATCGCTGATTAATACCCCAACTTGCCTTTTATTACAGAAACGGGGAAGAGTTTCTTCGGGTTGGCCGGTTAGCAGGTAGAAATTGATATTTAATCTGTTAAACCCGGATTCAAGTTCTTTTAAACCTTCGATCATAAAATTGTATTGGCGTAAAATAGCACCAAGAAATTGTGGGGCAAGACAGAAGACTACCGACAAAGGCCTTTGGTAATCAAGTGCCAGTTTTTGTGCATAAAGCATCGCCCAATTATCATTTATCCTCTGATCGCGGCTCATCCAGTACAACACCTGTCCGTCTTTCACCGGTTTCTGATTCAGGTGTCTGAACCGTCGATAATCTATCTCCGTTATATTCAAGTTAATTTCACACCCTTAATTATCGTTATCCATGGGAAAATTTCATCATTAATAAATTTATTCCTGTATTAGTTTTCAATAAAAGCAGGAAATAATATGTTATGTTTGGTATTTAAGTGGTAACTGGCAGTATTTATAGTGTGGAATGAATGTGGTTTGAGGAGGCAGAGCCAATGGTTTATAAGGTTTTGGTGACCCGCAGGATACCTGATAAAGGTCTGCAAATACTGGAAGATAACAATATTGAATATGTAATGCATGAAAAAAATCGTCCCATGAATCAGGCTGAGTTTGAAGCAGGTATTAAAGATGTTGACGGTGTAATAACCATGCTTTGCAATCAGGTAAATACTGATGTGTTGAAAATGGCACCCCGGTTAAAGGTGGTTTCCAATTTTGCTGTAGGTACAGACAATGTTGACATTTCTGCCTGTTCAGAGCGGAAGGTGGCGGTTACAAATACACCCGGCGTACTGACTGAAGCAACTGCTGATACAACATTTGCATTGATTCTCTCAGTCGCCAGGCATGTTGTAAAAGCTGATAAGTACACCAGGGAAGGAAGTTTCACCGGATGGGATCCTCTCCTGTTTGTCGGTTTTGAATTAAAGGGTAAAACATTAGGAATAATCGGTATGGGAAGGATCGGTCAGGCTGTAGCCCGTAGAGCGGTTGGATTTGGAATGAATATTGTGTATTACAACCGCAATCCACTCCCGGATGATCTGGCTGATGAATTGGAGGCTACCTACCTGTCACTTGATGAGTTGATCCAAACTGCAGATATTTTAACTTTGCATCTTCCGTATTCTGATAAGGTCCACCATCTGATTAATAAAGAGCGGCTTAAAATGATGAAGCATGATGCTTACCTTATTAATGCAGCCAGGGGCGCGCATATTGATGAATCAGCGCTGGTCGAACACTTAAGATCCGGTAACATTGCCGGGGCTGCTCTTGATGTTTATGAGCATGAGCCAAAGCTTACTCCCGGCCTTGCAGAACTGGATAATGTAGTTTTGTTACCTCATCTGGGTAGTGCCACAGTTGAAGCCAGAAATGCGATGGCAGAGTTGGCTGCCGGAAGTATATGCGAAATCTTTTCCGGTAAAATTCCGGAAAACATTTTAAACCCCCAGGTATTTGACTGATCTTGTCAACTTATTTATAAACTGATTGATAATTTACTTTGAGAATAAACTGAGGAGGGACTATGAAAAATAATATAACCAAGCCGGAAAAAGCATATAAAAACTTAGAATTCCTTAACAGCTCTGATGCCAGGATCATCCGCATCTTATCTGAATTTTTAGAACCGATGAAGCGTTTCCGGGAGCAAAAAGTATATGATACAATTGTTTTTTTTGGGTCAGCAAGGACAATTAATAGGGATGAGGCCGCCAGTAAACTTGCATCAATCGAGAGTAAAATGGCAGGTAATAGCAAACAGCTGGATGAAGCGATCCGTGAGGAATTGGACTTTGCCCGCCACCAGATGTTTCTGAGTAAATATTATGACGAAGCGGTTGAATTGGCATCGTGCCTGACTAGTTGGTCAAAATCGCTGGAATCAAGTCATCGTTTTGTAATCTGCTCCGGAGGCGGACCTGGAATGATGGAAGCGGCCAACAAGGGGGCTATCGAGTCTGGCGGAAAATCAATCGGATTGAATATCAGTATACCCATGGAACAGTATTCGAATCCTTATATTACACCTGATCTGAATTTTGAGTTTCATTATTTTTTTATGCGTAAGTTTTGGTTTGTCTATCTGGCGAAAGCCCTGGTCATATTCCCCGGGGGATTCGGGACATTGGATGAGCTTTTTGAAGTGCTGACCCTGATCCAGACAAAAAAAGTTCTGAAAGAAATGCCAATTGTAATTTACGGCTCTGAATACTGGAACCAGGTAATTAATTTTAGCGCAATGGCTAAATATGGCACAATCAGTAAAGAAGATCTCAAGTTAATAGAGTTTTGTGATTCAGTTGAAGGAGCTTTTAACTACCTTAGAAGAGAACTAACCAGGCTTTACATTGACAATAAAAATGGTATTAGATAATCAACGAAAACCATTGATTCAAATCGTGAACACACTGCCTTTCTTATTGTCTATATTTTATCTTTGTGTTGTTTTTAATTTCTCTAATGCTTCCAATTCAAAGTCAAGAGTTTCCAGTTCCTGAAACATTGACACCTTTGGAGAATGGGATGGCCAGCGCTTTTTAATATCTTCTATTTTTCTTTTTAACTCTTTAATTTTATCTTCAAGGTCTCCCATAATAAAAACCTCCTGTAATGATTTTATCATACACAATAAATAGACGCGTGCTATATAATTCATTGTAACCCGAGTAAGATTCATATTTATTTATATAATAGTCAGCAGGGAGTCGATTAAAATGCATATACTTGTGCTTGTTGATATTCATCAGTCTGAAGAAAAATGGGTACAGCTGGTCGGGGTTGTAATTGATAAAAGACCCGAGCTGGTTTTAATAGCCGGATACCTGTTTCCGAAGACAAAGGGGACCCTGGCCCAGATTTCCTATCTGCCTTATATCAGAAAATGTGCCCGGTCTATAAAACAAGTCGGAACAGAAACGGTTCTAATTCTCGGAAATGATGATAACCAGTTATTGGTTGCCGAGATGATGCAGGGCGATGGAGTATATTAAATTCCAATATATCTGGCAAAAATGGTTCGTGCTTCGGCTTCATTATCTGTTCCATGAATGATTGCTCTTCCATTTGGGAAGAGAACAATCTCCTTATTCTCAACCTGCAGGGTAAGCAGATATCCGTTGTAAGCTATTTTCCCGATAGCTTCTAATCTCTCGGAAAGCCTTTTGAGATCAATCTTTTTTTCTGCCGGAGGCATAATCTGAACCGCATTCCGTCCGCATAGAACTGTTGTCCAGGAATAACTCTCACCGTTTAAAAAATCAAAAACTTTTTTTCCGCAGGTGGGGCATTCTTTCCTTTTTTCAACATGAATTGTCTCAAAATCCCTGTCCCATATATCGATATATAACATACCCTGTGTTGGCTCAAGACCAACAAGCAGCCTCAATGCTTCGGCACTTTGTATTGATGCAACGGTTCCGGTTGCCATGCTAAGGACACCTTCAGTGTCACAGCTTGGTATTGAACCAGGGGTGGGAAGATGCTCAATGTGGCACCTGAGACATGGGGTATTGTCTGGAACTATGCTCATGGTCATGCCTACTGAACCGAGAACGGCTCCGTAAATCCAGGGAATATTATTTTTTACGCATACATCATTAATAAGTAATCGTGTTTCCAGGTTGTCAGTTCCATCTACAACCAGACTGCTTTCGGCAATAATTTTTTCAGCGTTTCCGGGTGACAGGTCGGCTACTAGCGGCTCGATAACTATTTCAGAATTAGCTGCCGATAATTTTTCAGCCGCTGCAATTGCTTTTGGTAATACCTTTGAAGCATCTTTTTCATCAAAGAGTATTTGTCGCTGTAGGTTGCTGTATTCGACAAAATCACGATCAACCAATTTTAAATGACCTACACCTGCCCGGCACAATTGATTGCTGCTGACAGTTCCCAGTGCCCCGAGGCCGATAATAGTAACTTTGCTCGCAGCAATTGCTGTCTGCCCTTTTTTGCTTATCGGTCGAAATAGTATTTGTTTTGCATAACGTTTGTTAACCTGTGTGTTCATATTGGATTACATCACCTTTAAACATATTAAGTTTTTCGGATAGGTGAGAGTTCCCTCAGTTTATTGACTGTTTCTTCAACAGCATCGATCACATGGTTCACTTCATCAGCTGTATTGAAGTGTCCAAGAGAGAACCTTATACTTCCCTGCGCAAGTAAAGGATCGAGCCCGATAGCTTTTAAAACATGGGAAGGTTCTGTAGCCCCGGCGCTGCATGCTGAAGCGGTAGATACAGCTATTCCCCTAATATCGAGAGATAACAGGAGGGCTTCTCCTTCAATGAACTTAAAACTGATATTAGATATATTTGGCACACGTAAATCAGGGTGGCCGTTAATCTTTATATCGTTTACACGATTACGAATACCTTCTTCAAGCTTGTCACGAAGGGTGGCCAGTCTTTTATTTTCAGATTCAATTTCATCAGCTGCCAACTGGAGGGCGGCAGAGAGAGCAACAATTCCTGGAATATTTTCTGTGCCGGGGCGTAATATTTTTTCCTGATGCCCCCCTTCAAAGAGCGGTTTAATCTTTAATCCGTCGCGCTTATAAAGGGCTCCAATACCTTTTGGTCCGTGAATCTTATGTGCAGTCATTGATAATAGGTCCACACCAAGTTTATTAACGCTGACCGGTATCTTGCCCACAGCCTGGACTGCATCAGTATGAACGATAATTCCTCTATCTTTTGCCAATTCGGTTACTTTTGCCAGGGGTTGTATAGTTCCGATTTCGTTATTTACGAGCATAATACTAATTAAAGTTGTATTTCGGCGCAGGCTATTTGCAAGGATTTCCAGATCAATTATGCCGTTATGATCAACGGGAAGAACAGTTATATCAAACCCCTGTTTTTCCAGTTCTTCGTAAACGTTAATAACTGCATGATGCTCAATTGAGGAGGTAATAATATGATTGCCCTTTTCCAGGTTGGCATAAGCTGTTCCTTTAATGGCAATATTATTACTTTCGGTACCTCCACTGGTGAAGAAAATTTCCCCCGGCTCAGCCTCGATAATATCTGCTACTGTCTTGCGAGCTGTTTCCAGCGAACGTTTGGCTTTTTGACCTGTAGAATGCAGGCTTGAAGGGTTGCCGTAAATATCCAGTAGATAACGCTGTAGGATTTCGGCAACTTCGGGACGGGCTGCAGTAGTTGCGGCATTGTCAAAATATATTTCCTTCATCTCTTTCATCCTTTCCGGGATTACTCTACAGGATTAAATAAACCGCTGCTCAAATATCTTTCACCGGTGCTTGCTAAAATGGTAATGATTAATTTTCCACTGTTTTCCGGCCTGGCGGCAATCTGTAGGGCAGCATATACAGCAGCGCCTGAAGAAATACCGACAAATATTCCTTCTTCCTTAGCCAGTCGGCGGGCTGTATTGGCGGCATCATCATCTTCGACCTGAATTATTTCATCGACCAGTGATAGATCCAGCACTTTTGGTATGAATCCTGCGCCGATGCCCTGAATTTTATGCGGACCTTTATTACCTCCCGAAAGTACCGGTGATCGGGCTGGTTCAACCGCGACTGCTTTGAATGAAGGGTTTTTTTGTTTTATAACCTGGGACACTCCGGTAATGGTCCCTCCGGTACCAACTCCTGCTACCAGTATGTCTGCCTTGCCGTCTGTATCATTCCAGATTTCAATTGCTGTTGTATCACGGTGAATTGCTGGATTGGCTGGATTGTTAAATTGTTGAGGCATATAATACTGTGTTCCCTGGCTGACCAGTTCTTCGGCTTTTTTTATAGCTCCCGGCATGCCTTCTGCTCCTGGAGTAAGAATTAATTCTGCTCCCAGTGCCTGAAGAAGCTGACGGCGTTCAATTGACATTGTGTCTGGCATTGTGAGAATCAAGCGGTAACCTCTGGCAGCGCAGATAAAAGCCAGTCCGATGCCTGTATTACCACTGGTTGGTTCAACAATAATTGTTTCAGGGCTTATCTTGCCTCTCTTTTCCGCTTCATTAATCATACTTAGGGCAATCCGATCCTTAACACTACCCAGCGGGTTGTGTGATTCAAGTTTTGCTATGATCGTTGCATCCAATCCCTTTGTAATAGTATTAAGTTTTACCAATGGGGTGTTTCCCACGGTTTTTGTAATATCATCGTAGATCTTTGCCATTTCTTATTTCTCCTTTTTCATATGTGATATATATTTGGCACAGATTCTTTAACATAAGCTCGTTCCATTAAATCTTTTATTGTTACTGAATCAAGAAAGCTGCTACATTGTTCATAAAGTTCAGACCATATCTCCTGGGTTACACAAATTTCCGATCGCCTACATGAAGAAGGATTATTCGTACAATCAACCAGGCAGCCTGCTCCTTCGAATAATTCGTAGAGGTTTTTTAAGGTTATTTCTGCAGGGTTTATAATCAGTTGATACCCTCCCTGGGCTCCTCTGACAGAGTGAATCATCCCTGATGTCTGAAGTATGGAAAACAGGTTTTCAAGGTATTTTGGTGATATGTCCTGGCGTTTAGCAATATCCTTAACACTCACCGGTCTTGCGGTTGAGTGGATGGCCAGATCGAGAATCGCCCTGGTGCCGTAACGGAATTTTGTGGTTAGCTTCACTGTAAAACCCTCATTTCCTATGGGGACAGTATGAATTATACCAATAAAGGGTCATGAAGTCAACCATGGAGTCAAATGGTTATTTTCTGTTAAGCAGAGCAGCAGAAGTTTATTAAATCCAAGAAAAAAGGCGCTGATAAATCCTTCAGTGAATTAATTATTTATTTTAGTACTGCCAGGCTTGTTCTAATATATGCATATGGGTGGAAGAAAGAACTTTGAATGACTCAGCATATTTATATCCTTCTTCCTTTCCGATTTCACGAGCTTTCATCGTTAAGAGTTCTTTAAACATTTCAAGCTGGTCATCCCTGAACTGGCTCTTATGGCAGCTGAGAGCTTTTAACTTCTGCGCCCATGTGTCCGAGACATCTATAAAGGTATTTGGATAAGCAGTATAATAAAAGGCGATCATTTCAGCAGCATAGGGTTCAATACCGTCATGTAAGTCTGAAGGGCAAAAATATGGAAGCCCGGATAGCAGAAAAGCTTCCGCGGCAGCCATGCCTGTCCGGATATGGTCTGAATGTGCCTCATAAGAAAGCCAGGGGTCACAGACAAGAAGAGCTTTTGGTTTAATGGTCCTTATTATTCGCGTAATTTCGGAACGGACTTTTTCGTAAGGAAGATTACCTCCGTCAGGAAAATTTAGCCAAAGATGCTCATTTACGCCCAGGTAACAGGATGCTTCAATTGTTTCCTTCTTTCTTGTCTCGATTAATTCTTTCTGGTTTATGCCATGATCATAGGTGCCTGCGGAACCATCAGTTACTGTGACACAGGTAATGGTAATACACTTCTTGCTCAGTCGGGCAATCGAGGCTCCGGCTCCGATTTCCATGTCATCAGGATGAGGTTGGATGCATAAGATTTTTTCTGCTCTAGTCAGGTCCGGTATTTTTAATAAATTTAAATAACTTAGTTTCATTATTTATCCCCCGGGGCATGCATAAAATAAATTATTGAAATTCAGCAGACAATGATTCTCACGGATAGCTAAAATCTATAACGTATTGGTGATCATGCATCATCTTGTACTGCTTATTTCAGTATAAACTGAATAAATATTATCGTCTATTATTATTGACACTGGGCAGGTTAGTTTATTGCTTTTCCCTGGGAATAGTGGTTTAATTGTTATCTGAACTAAACTAGGAAGATGATCTGATTATAAAGAAAAGGTGAATAAAACTGATTGCACAAACTGAAAATTCAATAAGAAATATAGCAATTATTGCTCATGTTGATCATGGAAAAACAACCCTGGTTGATGGGCTTCTTCGTCAATCCGGTATATTTCGTGAAAATGAAAAAGTGGTCGACAGAATAATGGATTCAAATGATTTGGAAAGAGAACGCGGCATTACGATCTTGTCTAAAAATACTGCAGTCCACTACAAGGGTATTAAAATCAATATAGTTGATACACCGGGGCATGCTGATTTCGGTGGAGAGGTGGAACGTGTCCTCCGCATGGTCGATGGGGCACTTTTACTGGTTGATGCGTCGGAAGGCCCGATGGCCCAGACTAAATTTGTTCTGCGTAAAGCTCTGGAGGTTGGACTACGTATAATTGTTGTTATTAATAAGGTTGATCGCCCGGATGCCCGCTCGAATGAGGTCCTCAACGAAGTTTTTGATCTTTTTATTGAGCTGGGTGCAGCTGATTGGCAGCTTGATTTTCCGGTAATTTATACATCTTCCCGTAAGGGTATTTCTTCTGTAGATCATGCCAAACCGGGAAAAGATTTGAAACCTTTGTTTGATATGGTAATTGCAGAAATACCACCCCCGGTAGTTGCTCCGGGAAATGTTCTTCAATTACAGATTAACACTCTTGACTATGATGATTACCTTGGACGCATTGCCATCGGCAGAATACTCAACGGTTCGCTGAATAGTGGACAGCAGGTTGCCTTATGTAAGCAGGATGGAAATGTAGAAATAATGAAGATCAGCAAGCTTTGGGTATATGAAGGATTAAAACGCAAAGAAATAGACCAGGCAATAGCGGGGGATATAGTTGCTCTTGCAGGGCTGGGAAAGGTAAATATAGGTGAAACAGTCAGCGATCCTGAACATCCAATGCCTTTGCCTGTCTTAAATGTTGATGAGCCGACACTGGCTATGAATTTTATAGTTAATGACAGTCCTTTCGCCGGACGTGAAGGTAAGTATGTTACATCCCGCCAGGTGCGCAGCCGCCTTTTTAAAGAAGCTGAAACAAATGTAAGTTTAAAAGTTGAAGATACTGATTCTCCGGATTCTTACCTTGTCTCTGGCCGGGGAGAGCTGCATTTGGGAATCCTTGTTGAAACGATGCGTCGGGAAGGGTATGAACTTCAGCTTTCCAAGCCGAAGCCAATTCTTAAGGACATTGAAGGTGTAATTTGTGAACCCTATGAAAGGTTGTTTGTTGTTACTCCTCAGGAATATTCTGGTAAAGTAATTGAAAATTTGGGTAGCAGGCTTGGTGAAATGTTAAATCTCCAGCCTGCAGGTGAGAATAGTCTGAAACTGGAGTTTATGGTTCCTGCCCGCTGCTTAGTCGGATTCCGATCTGAGCTTTTGGTTGATACTCATGGTGAAGGAATCATGCATCATCTGTTCAGCCACTATGGTCCCTGGCGTGGAGAAACTGCCAGGCGGCGAAAAGGTGTGTTGGTTGCCTTTGAAAATGGCGAAGCTTCTACTTATGGTATTCACAATGTTGAAGAGAGAGGTTCTCTTTTTATAGGCCCGAATGAAGAAGTATATGCCGGTATGATTGTTGGAGAAAATTCCCGTGAGGAAGATCTGGACGTAAATGTATGTAAGAAAAAACACCTGACAAATATGAGGGCAAGTTCTGCGGACGAAGCTATCCGGCTGGCTCCACCGATTAGTTTTACCCTGGAAAGGGCAATGGAATATATTGAAGATGATGAACTTGTGGAAGTTACACCGGCAACGATCCGGATGCGAAAAAAAATTCTTGATCGTAATCTTAGGTACCGAGCAACAAAACAGAATGATTGATAATGGAACATGGAAGAGTTAATAAAAGAACTGGAGCGATAGGGTATCCAGTTCCAGATTTGCATACAGATAGTTAATTAAAACCTAATAAGGGCGACTGTGTGACGTATTTGCGTCAACCAGATGACCCTTTATTTATCTAACAGTACTAATTAAGCTGAAACCGTAATTATATTTTTAGCTACAATTTATCATTATTGCCCTGGAAATATAAAAGCATTTATTGTTTTCATCCCTGGTACGGGTTTTATCGGGTTTTATAATAATTCCGGCCAGTTATGTTAAAGTTGGCATATATCTTGCTTGATAATATAGTAGCGAAACAATAGAAAACAAGGGAGGATATGAAAATGAAAAACAGCTGCAAATTCTGGAATGAATATGATGGGATTAACGGACAGGTATTGTATTGCAGTGCCGGAGCATTCAATAAAAAATTGACACCTGCTGAAGCAGCAGCTTGTGGTTGCACAACCCTGCAGAGAGAAAAATGCCTTAAGGCAATGACAGTTAATTTGGGCTATGGTTTGGTTCCGATAGTTTTATCTGACACTGAAGTCAAAGATAGAGTTCTCAAGAGAGAAACAGCCTTCGTGATTACATCATGAGATACTGGCCTTTAATATGGGCATCGTCTGGAAAAACCTTCTCTCCAGTAGCAAAAAAAAGGCTAACTACTTGATGGGCGCTCAAGTTACTCAATTCTGTTTCAAACAACCTGAGCGTCCATCAACTTTTGATTTTCTAAAATACTCCTTATACCTTCAAATATTTTTCGCACGATCTTTGCTTGCATTAATTTGCACTTCAACTGCAAATCCAACTCTTTAAAGGATTTACTCCCTGGTGGGTAGAATTTATTTTTCAACAGCAAACCTGTAAATTTCATTAAGCTGCCAGGGGGAATTATATGGATATTGTAAATGATGAATTCAACGAGCTTGAGCAGAAATTAACCTGGAATTACTCGGACAGTGCTGAACTGGAAGATATCCCATGGGGCCCTCACAAGATCCCTGTTGCAATTGAACTGCAGGGCATTAATCTCAGCATAGAAAAGAACAAAGATGGTTATCTTTATAATCGCAAAGGGGCAGGCGAGGAAATTGGTAAGTTGCTGATGACTGGAAAAGGTAATTTCCTGCTCAATCCAGTCGAACCTTTTCATAAGCCTGCAGCAGTGAGCACTCATTTATTAGTTGAACTGTCCAAACCTGTTGTTATTGAGCCACGGAGTTCAAAGAAGATATTTGCGACCTATCCACTGGAAATTGTAGCCTTAATCAGCCAGAAAGGGAATATAGCCTGTGTTGTGGATACTATCTCTATGACTAAACTCAAATATACCTTATATGGCGGAATAAAAGATGGATTGGTATGCAGATATTGGAAGAGTGAATTTTTTATTGATATACCTGCTGTAAACCCACTGGAAATGGGAATTCTGCAGCTTGAGCTCGTGAACTCTACGGGTCGGTGGATTGAGGTAAATAAAACCGTTCTCAGTGCCCATGGCATGAAAATATATTATAATACTCGATTGGTTTCAGTCAGCGCGGAAATGAAAATCTCAAATGATGTAACCGCAGAAACAAATTTTGTTGACAAGCCAATAAAGCCCGGAATGACCAAAGCGTTTGAGCAATTTAGTACCCGTTTGCTTGGCCACCAGGGGAAGACTGTGATGGGGGAGGGTTATTGAGATGCTCGATTGGTTGAGTTATGAAGTATATGGCAGGGTAACCTGGTTAAACCTGATTGTTGCGGTTTTGATTTTTTTCGCCGGACTTATTATATCAAGAATTTTTGCTGTGCATTTAAGGCGTTCACTAAAAGACAGAATGAAAAAAGAGCAACTGGAGATGCTGGCAAAAATTGTTTCTTACACGGTTATGGTTCTAGCAGTAATCTGGATTATGCCGACGGTTGGGATAGAACCATCAGGACTGATGGTTGCCGGTGGCATCGTTGCCCTTGCTGTTGGATTTGCCAGCCAGAGCATTATCAGCAACCTGATCTCAGGATTATTTTTAATGGGCGAGAGACCGGTAAAAATTGGTGATTTAGTTGAAATAGAAGGCATCCTCGGTGTAGTTGAAGATATACATATTATCTCCACTTCACTCCGGACGTTGGATGGCTATTTCATCAGGGTTCCCAATGAAAAAGTCTTTACCTCAAGTATTACGAATTATTCATCAAGCTCTGTTAGGCGGTTTGAATACTCAATTGGTATAAGCTATGCAGATGATGCGGAAAAAGCAGTGAATATAATCAAGCAGGTGATTGATGAACAGCCCTTTGCTCTTATTAATCCGGCTCCCCAGGTGTATGTGGACAGTCTGGGCGATAACAGTGTTGATATTATAGTCAGGATATGGGCGCCAACTGCTGTATGGTTCAATCTCAAGATGGAGCTTTTATGGAAAATCAAGCAAGCAATTGAATCAGAAGGTATTGAGATACCTTTCCCACAGAGAGTGATCTGGTATGGAGAAAAGGGCAAGGAAAAAGCTCCGCAGGTGAATAGTAGTTAGAATAGTAAATGGCTGGTGATTTTCGATGAATGAAGCTATTACTGTGATTGGCGGCGGGGCTATCGGTGGGATAACAGCTGCGTACCTGGCGAGAGCTGGCTATGAAGTGATAGTCGTTGAACCATGGTTTGAACACCGGGAGGCCATGAAAGAAAATCTGGTTGTGGAGGGCTGCCGGGGTATTTTTTCAACCCCACTCGATGTTATCTCTCCGGAGGAAATCCAGGGGCCTCTTCATATTGTACTTTTAGCTGTTAAATCTATGCACACAGAAGATGTTATGAGAAAGCTATCACCCATGCTTCAGGAAAATTCAATTGTCGTTTCAATGCAAAATAGTATAAACGAAGATCTGATAGCGGAAATAATCGGAAGAGAACGTACAATTGGATGTGTTGTTGGCTGGGGGGCGATTACAGACAGGGCTGGTCATCTTTCACAGGCCTCACTGGGAGAATTTGTAATCGGCAGGCTTGATGGCCACGCAGATGAACGATTACTAAAACTCCAGAAAACTATGAGTTTGGTCACGGACACATATATAACAGATAATATCTATGGGTTTTTATGGGCTAAGCTACTGGCGAACTGTGCTATCTCTGTTGGTGCCTTGCAGGGTAAACCAGTGGCTGACCTGGTTAGTATGCCCGAAGCGAGGGTGGTGATCAGGGGCATCGTGAGTGAAGTTCTTGATGTCGCATTTGCACTTGATATATGTCTTGAAACTATTCATCTTCGTTTCGAACCTGAGCAGTATATTGTGCAGAAAGATTTAATAACCGAAAGTTTGCTTGGTGTTTTAGAAACGACACATGGTGGTATTGTACCGACTGCTTATCAGGATTTGCTTTTGGGAAAACCGCTGGAAACAAATTTCATTAATGGGTATGTGGTCAGGAAAGCTAAAACGCTAGGTATTAAAACACCTTTGAATTATTTTCTGGTCAATATTATAAATGAGATGGCCAAGGGTAGTAGAGAAATAAAGAAAGAGAATATTATTGAACTATACAACGTGTGCAGGTAAATAAGCTGCATAATCTATCATCCATGACAGAAAACGAGGATTGCTGCTTAATAATAAAAGGGACACCTTGTCTGGTGCCCCCCAACTAGAGAAAGCTAATATCTTACCAGGCTCTTTCGGCAATGCCGGTTGCAGTCCTGCGGTAAGGTAGCCAAACAAGGGCAAACATTTTAAGCAGGATATCTTTTTTCAGTGGTTTAACAGTATAATGCTCCAGTTCTTCGGTAAGTGGATCCATGGCGGCATTAAGCAAATCTGTTTCTCTTTTAAATTCTTCCTCCAATTCCTGAAGTTTTTGACGCTGGACTTCGAGTGTTTCAGCTGCCCTTTTAACGTCTTCCTGTCCTTTCATTACCCTGCCGGCGCCCCGCGCGGCAGTAGTCGCCCTGCCAAGTGTTGATGCACTGACGGGAGATTTTCCTAAAAAAGATCCAAGAAGCGTTGAGCCGACAGAAATTGCTGTCTGCATCTTGTGCTGTTTTGCCTGGTCTTCCCTGTTCCGGACCGTTTGCTCTGCACGCCTGATTCTTTCTTCAACAGTGGCAATTTGTGAATTGTATTTTTGTCTTAATTTTTCTATTGCCTGATCACGATGCTCCCTGGCGCTTTGCTGCAGCCTTACCCGAAAGTCCCGTTCAGATTCACCGGGTTCAGAAATCTGCTTGAATTTGCGGCTTTGCAGTAATTCAACAGTTTGGCTCCGGTATAACCAATCCACAAATTCTCTTGACCATTTTGTATAGTTTCGGGGATCTCCGGCATTGGAGGATAGTTCCTCGAATAAAGCGCCACTTTCAGGGGTTGTTTCAAGTTCTGAAAGATCGAGATCCAGCTTTTCGGCGCGATCCCAGTCGATTGGGAAAATATCATCAGTTATCGCTGTGATTAAAAACACCTTCCTGCTTTTACGCAGATTGATCCTGTCGTTCACGAATCCTATCTGAGCGCTGCCTAAGGCCATCGGTTTATAGACTATATTTTCACCGGGTGCAAGCCTGGTCCTAACCGGAATAAATGCCTGATTTATACTTGGCGGCAGAACCGGCATCCCGCTTTCCGGTGATGATGAATCAGCGGTTTGCGGAGGCGGGGCTGCTGCGGCCTGTTGAACAAGCACATCTGCAGCATCTGTTACAATTTCTTCGGAGAGTTGTTGATCTGAAACAGGAGAAACAGTTGATCCAGTGCTGACAGGCTCTGTTGTGACAGTTTGAGCACTAAAACGATCTCTGTATGGATCCATAAGGTCCTTGATCTGGTTACGGGTTAATGGTCCGCGTAAGTAGGACATACACCACCGGGTTTCAAATATTATCGGCTCACTCTGATGAACATTATTCATAACAAATACCCTTTGTCCTAAACCGGATATAACCTGTTCCATTTCCTTTCGATCAAATTTAGTACCCTGTGAAGTGGCCGCTCCGGCAAGACCGTCAATCAAACGCATTTTATCTCTTTCGGTTTGCAGCCGACCGATGAACCAGGTTCCCGTATTGGCCAATCCCTTATAATCAAGGTCAACAGGGTTTTGAGTGGTCAGCATGATACCAAGTCCATAAGCTCGCGCCTGTTTGAGTAAAGTTAACAGAGGGCCCTTGGATGGTGGGTTGGCTACCGGAGGGAAAAAGCCGAATATTTCGTCCATGTATAACAGTGCTCTTAAGCTGGTAGTCCCGGTTTGAGATCTCGTCCAGCTTAAAACCTGGTTAAGGAGCAGGGATACAAAAAACATGCGCTCATTATCGCCAAGATGTGCTATGGAGAAGATAGATATCCTTGGTTTTCCGCTTGGGGTGTGCAGAATATTATTGATGTCAAGTGATTCTCCCTGAAGCCAGCCGGCAAAACTTGGAGAAGCCAGCAGATTATTTAGCTGTGAACTGAGAGTAAAACGATCTTTTGAAGGGTAAAAGGATTCTATGTTCATGACGCCAACCTGGCTAAAAGGTGGGTTTTGAATTTGCTGAATTAATCCGGCCAGATCAAGATTGCGGCCCTGCTGCCAGGCGTGGGTGAGTATCGTGGAAATTAAAATATGTTCCCTGCTGTTTATCGGATCAGCACTGATTCCCAGCAAACCCAAAAGGCTTCCCGCTGTTCCGCTGACACGGTCTTGGAGCAGTTCCAGGTCATCTATTATAGCCTGAGAAGGAGCAGAAAATGAATCTAAAATCGAAACCGGTATCCCGGCTGTGCTGCCGGGTGTATATATTACAAATTCTGCTGAATCTTTAAGGTAACGGATTCGTTCACCATCCTGTCCCCATAATGCCAATCCATTTTTCCATAACTCTGCCTGCCTGGCAGCGTAATCATCAGGTGAAAGATTCTTTTTGCGGGCATCATCTTCATTGATCCATGGTCTGAAGTCTTCCGGTCGTAATTCCGGAAAGGTAAGCAGCATGTTGGTTAGATCCCCTTTGGGATCGATTACTATAGCAGGGATATTGTCCAGCGCTGCTTCTTCAAGCAGGGCAATGCAGAGGCCTGTTTTTCCACTGCCTGTCATTCCAACACAGACTCCGTGGGTAACCATATCTTTTGAATCATAAAGTAATAGTCCTTCTACTGGCTTTTTACCAGGTAGATCATAGGGTCTGCCCAGATAGAAAACACCCAATTTCTCAAAGTGTTCCATAAGGATAACTCCTTTCTACAGCCATTGGTTTATGCTGTAGTTATAGTGATTTATGATGCCTGATCATATGTCGTATATATTACACATAGCATTATTCATTCCTGCAAGCGCTGAAGTCTCATTCAAACAAAATCCTTTTGTGGGTTGACAGAGCTGGAGGATTTGTTTAAACTAAAAACAACATATAATCTATAAAAATAGTAGGATTAATGGATTTAGATTTTGGAGGTGAAATTCTGTGAAATTATCTACCAAAGCCCGATATGCTTCACGGGCCCTGGTTGAATTGGCTATCAAGTATGGTGATGGTCCGGTTAAATTAAAAGATATTGCGAGCAGTCAGGATATTTCACTCAAATATCTTGAACAGGTAATGTTTCCTTTGCGGATTGCCGGTTATGTTAAAACACAGAAAGGCAGCCAGGGAGGGTATGTTTTGGGAAAAGATCCAGCTCAGATTACTCTGCTTGAAATAGTAGAATCTGTAGAAGGCTCACTGTCTCCCGTAGAATGTACGGATAACCCTGAGCAGTGTGAGAGGGTTAGCCGCTGTGCTGCCAGACAGGTCTGGGTTGGCTTGAAAGAAGTTATTGCAAATGAATTAAGCAGTATTACCCTTGGGCAGCTTGCGGAAAAACAAAAGAAATTAGACAAACAATATCTAAATAGAAATACATAAATAGAAAAATAATTGAAGAGAGAAATTTTTAAATACAGGTGCAATGATTTCGAGCATACAATTTTGGGCAGTTAACACACAAATATAAGTTTGATATAATTCAAGTAGGAATTATTATTTTGTCTTCACTTTTATCAAACCTTGGTTAAATGAAGTGGAATGGGGTTTAGTAGGCATATATAAAACCAAGTAAGTTAGTAATTATTCTTATTTGTTTTGCAAAGGGTGCTTATTTGCGTCGCAAAAAAAATTATCGATCGAAGGAGGTTATATAATGGCGACTGAAACTGAAAAAGTAAAAGTCGATAGCAAGAGGACTGCCGATCCGGGTGCGCTTACTATCCTTGAAAAAAACGAGAAGTGTGTTGAAACAGCTTTTGACCGCTACCTGAAAATGCAGCCCCAATGCCAGTTTGGCAGAACAGGTGTATGCTGTCGCATGTGTTTGCAGGGACCCTGCAGGATTTCAAAAAAAGCTGACAAGGGAATTTGTGGTGCTCACGCCTATACAATTGTTGCACGCAACCTTTTACGGGCTATAACTTCCGGAGCTAGTGCGCACGGTGATCATGGGCGGCATATTGTATATACCGTAACCGATATGCTTGAAGGGAAACTGGCAGATTACAATATTGAGGATAGAGATAAGCTCTACAGCGTTGCAGTTCGCTTAGGCCTGGAAACGGAGGGTAAAGCAGAAAGAGAAATTCTAGAAGAAATTGTCGCGCTTGCCCTTCAGGATTTCATAAAAGTATCTCCGGATCACTGTAAATGGCTGGAAACCACAGTTGTTAAAGACCGCCTTAAAAAATTTGAAGAATGTGCGATATCGCCACGTTCAATTCACACAACCATAGCGGAAACAATGGCTCAAACTCATATGGGTATGGATGCAGACCCTGTTAACCTGATCTTTCAGGGATTAAAAACTGCGTTATGTGATTATATCGGAATGCACATTGCAACTGACCTGTCTGATATTTTGTTTGGCACACCTAAACCGGTGACGACAGAGGCTAATTTCGGAGTTATGGAAGCAGATACAGTTAACATAGCCCTACATGGGCATAATCCGCTTTTAAGTGAGATGATCGTCAGGGCTGCCCGGGAAATGAATGAAGAGGCACATGCTGCCGGAGCTAAAGGTATCAAGTGTATGGGTATTTGCTGTACCGGTAATGAAGTCCTTATGAGACAGGGCGTTCCGGTATTAACCAATTTCCTTTCTCAGGAACTGCCGATTATGACCGGAGCGTTGGATGCAATGGTGGTCGATGTTCAGTGTATTATGCCCGGAGTAAAAGCAGTGTCGGAGTGTTTCCGCACCAGGGTAATTACCACAATGTCCAACGCTAAGATACCGGGCGCGTATCATGTTGCCTTCGACGAGGAACAGGCGATGGAAAAGGCCAGGGAAATTATTAACCTGGCGATAGAAGCATTTAAAGAAAGGAAAGGTCAGGAAGTCCATATTCCCCAAGTTAAAAATAAAGTAACAGCTGGCTTTAGCATGGAAGCACTTGAAGATATTCTAGCAGCAGTTAATCCCGATGAGCCATTTAAAGTTATAACAGATGCTATTGATGAAGGGCAGTTAAGTGGGGTCGTCCTTTTTGCGGGATGTAATAATATGCGTGTTCTGCAGGATGAAAGCCATAGCGTAATAATCAGGGAACTGGCAAAAAATAATGTTCTCATGGTAGCAACCGGGTGTGCCGCCGGGAGTGCGGCTAAGATGGGCTTGATGAATGATGAAGCAGTTAAAATTCATGCCGGGAAAGGATTAAAATCCTTTATCAACACCCTGAATGAAGCAAATAAAGAGAAGCTAGGCGGTAACAAACTGCCGCTGATCTTTCACATGGGTTCCTGTGTTGATAACAGCCGTGCTTTTGGTCTGGCTACTGCTTTGGCGAAACAGTGGGATATGGATATGCCGAAAATACCTTTTGTGGCTTCAGCCCCTGAAGCAATGAGCGAAAAGGCAGTAGCAATAGGCAGCTGGTGGGTGGCTTTGGGTTTGCCCACTCATGTCGGAGTTGTTCCTGAGGTTACAGGTAGTGCCCTTGTTAACGGGATCGCTCTCCAGATTGCAGAGGATGTTTATGGTGGTTATTTTATATGGGAGGAAGATCCTATTAAAGCGGCAGAGAAAATAATAAAAGCATTGAATGAGCGAACCTGGAAATTGAAAATCCATCAGGAACTTGCCGATAAGTATGAAACCGAAGTATCAGCGGGATACTAAGGTTAAGATAGATAAAAGCTCTTAGTTACCGGGATTTAATATGTCAGTTATAATAGATGTAGCTGTTTTTCAAAAAAAGCACTGCAGCTAAAATTGGAGTGATAGCTATGTGCCCAAAAGTTGCGTTACAGCCTGAAAACATTACCGTTGATGCCACCTCCGGGACTACTCTCCTGGAAGCAGCAAACCAGGCGGGTATAGAAATCAGGGCAAACTGTGGCGGTGAGGGAACTTGCGGCCGTTGTAAAGTAAGAGTTGATGAAGGCAGGGTAGATCGTGGAATCGACCGGGCGCTCAAGCCAAAATTACGCGATGAGGGCTATTACCTGTCATGCCAGGCAAGGGTAACAGACGAAGATATCCGGGTTTTTGTTCCGGTAACATCCAGGGTTACAACGCATAAAGTTATCTCCGCATACGCGCGTGAAGACGAAGAGATGGTTGCCCGAGCACTGATGCAGGGGTATCGTAAACTGCCAATCTGCCGCAAAGTGAGGGTAAAACCGGAAGCTCCGAATCTTGTTGAAAGTACAGGCGACTTAACCAGGTTAAGATTAGCTCTGAAAAAAGAGCTCGATTTACCGCTTAACGAGGACAGGCTTCAAATCAATATGTCTGCCCTCAAAACGCTTGCCGATACACTTCGTAAGAATAACTGGGATGTTGCTGTAACGCTTGCTGATTACGGTAATTACTCGGAAATTATCAAAGTTGAACCCGGAGAAAACGGAGCTACCCTCGGTGTTGCTATAGATGTTGGCACAACTTCAAACGTTGTATACCTGGTCGATTTGAATTGTTGTAAAATACTTAGCCGGCAGGGTGACTATAACCGCCAGTGCCGTTATGGTGACGATGTGATCAGCCGGATCATTCATTCAGTTGAACAACCGGAGGGGTTGTCCCAACTACATGAGGCCGTTACGTCAACAATCAATTTTTTGATCGAAAGAGCGGTCAGTGAGGCAGGTTATAAAAAAGAAGATATAGTTCAGGCAGTAATTGCGGGCAACACCACGATGACCCATCTTTTATGGGGGATTACTCCCAGGTATATTCGACTTGAACCGTACATACCCACCTTCAATGTAGTCCCTCCGGTAAAAGCAAGAGATATCGGAATTGAAATTCATCCTGAAGCGGTAGCTGTTTCTTTCCCGCAGGTTGCCAGTTATGTCGGTGGTGATATTGTTGCCGGAGCTCTGTTCACCAGAATAGCCCATCAGGATCATACAACATTGTTTGTCGATATAGGTACAAATGGAGAAATGGTTCTGGGAAACAAAGATTGGCTGGTAAGCTGCGCCTGTTCCGCCGGACCCGCTTTCGAAGGTGGAGGTATCACTTTTGGGATGAGGGCTGTCAAGGGAGCAATCGAAAGTATCGAGATCGACCCGGATACCAGGGAAGTAAAATTTGAAACTGTTGGTGGTACCAAACCCCTGGGGATTTGCGGGTCTGGCTTAATCGATGCTCTTTCCGCAATGCTTGAAGCAGGAATTATCGACCGGGCCGGTATATTTCAGAAAGGATTGGATACACCACGCATGCAAAACGGTGAAGAGGGCTGTGAATTTGTTCTGGTCTGGCCTGAAGAAGCTGCAGTTGAGAGCGCCATAGTTATAACTGAGGGAGATGTCAAAAATCTCTTGCGCGCAAAAGCTGCAGTTTACGCTGGCATGCGAACCCTGCTCCAAATGGTCGAAATGAATGTTGATGATATATCCAGGGTAATCATAGCCGGTGGGTTTGGCAACTTCTTGAATATTGAAAAAGCTTTAAAGATAGGGTTACTGCCTGATATAGATCCGGAGAGGTATACTTTTATCGGAAACAGTTCTGTAAAAGGAGCCTGTCTTGCTTTACTATCTGCCGATGCTTATCATGAAGCGGTTGATTTGGGACAAAAAATTACCTATATGGAACTGGCGGTAGGAAATACCTTCATGGACGAATATATGCAGGCAATGTTTCTCCCGCACACTGACCTCGACCTGTTTCCCAGTTTAAAAGAGACAAACCACTGAGTTGATGCCCTTTATGGCGTCTATGATGAACTGGCAGGCAGGGTTTGGGAAATATGGACAATTGGCGATTGAGAGGATATACCCAAAAATTATGCGACGACCGTTAATATCGGATGGAGTTCGAATTATTAGTGCTTATTCCGGGAGGTCGATAAAAATGCAGCTTGAAATAAATGGAGTATTAATAGAATGTACTGTAGGCGATATAGCCTCACAAGATAATATTGATGCGGTTGTTAATGCAGCCAATGCTCAACTGCGAACAGGTGGAGGAGTAGCCGGTGCACTTCACCGGGCAGCTGGTCCGGGCCTGGAAGAAGAATGCCTTCCACTTGCTCCGATTAAACCTGGGGAAGCGGTAATTACCGGTGGACACAGGCTGCCAAACCGCCATGTGATCCACTGCCTTGGGCCGGTTTATGGAGTTGATCAACCTGAGGTGGATCTCTTATCTGCTTGTTACATTAATGCTTTGAAGCTCGCAGAAAAAAACAAACTCACGTCAATTGCCTTTCCCTCGATCTCAACAGGGGTGTTTGGTTATCCGATGGAAGAGGCGGCCGGGATTGCCTTTGCCACAATAAAAAGAATGATTCCTCAATTAAAAACTGTTAAATTGATTCGCTTCGTTCTCTATAACTCAGAAGCCCTGACTATTCATGAAAAACAATTTAAAAATGTGCTTCAAGATAGCGCTGATCTTAAATAAGCTATCCTGAAACTCGCTGATTGAATTTACGATAACTTAAAAAATTTATAACGAGTAAATATATAAGGCCGATCCAGAAATAAAGTCTAAAACTCATAAACATTTGTTCCTCCCCCCTGATCAAAGTGCCGATCATTTTTGCAGGCCAGAAAGCAGGAATCAATGAGAAGAACAGTTCTTTGGAATCTGAAAAGAATAAAGCAATAATTGGTAGAATAATTACCAAACCGATCAATTTCATAATTGCAAAACCTTCGATTTTATTGTTGGCAAATATGTTTATCAGCAGACCGGTAATCGGAGCACTGAAAGAGGCTAAGAATGAAACAACTAATATATTACCCCAGGATAAATTACCTACAGCAGAAAACCACATTACGAATACAGAAGCAAGAAAAGCAAAAAAGTAAACAATTACCAAACGAAATGCCATAAAATGATTGAATGATAGAGGGGTCACCCTGATTGAATCGACAATGTGGTCGTCTCGATCATCCAGTATTGAGAAGCCTATTACAGCGCCATAAATCATAGGCATCATCAAGGTTAATGCAGATAAAATGAAATCGGCATTGCGGTCAATGCTAAACCCGCTGTTATCTGCTATCACTGGTAAAACATAACGGCCGACTATACCGAATAAGATGGGATAAAAAAGCATAAAACGGGTCATCGGGTCGCGCAGCCATTTTTTTAATTCATCGAAAAAGAAGAGATTATACATTTTTATACACCTCCTTCCCTTGCTGCAAATGAATCAAATAGTTTGATAACAAAAATAAACAATATGACTGAACCAAATACAAGGTACCCTAAACTGTAAATCAGTTCACCACTGCTCGCAGAGCCTGTTGGAGCATACAGAAGAACCATTGCTGCTTTAGTTGGAGATAAATACAGTATTTTATTAAGCAGTTCATGTTGGATTATATTGACTTGGTCGAGCAATGCGGGAAGCATGAAGATAAGCATATATTTAAACATATTCATCAAGAGTCCTGTAAAATCTTTGGAGTAATATGACAGGATAATGCCCACAAGTGCATGAAAAAGTGCGGTAATAATTACAGCTCCCAGCAGACCAAATATACTAAGGTTCATTTCTTTAAATAGCAGGGAATAAAGATAGAGGATTATCAGTGTAAAAATACTTGCAGTTATTGTAGATATTATTTTTGTCAGTAAGTAATCGGTCTTATTGATTGGTGCAACTAGAATAGCCCTTAGACTCCCTTCCTGTTTTTCGAAGAATATCGTTACACCGACCATTAGAATTGCCATCGATGTGGTGTCAATAAAGAGGAGTAAAGGGAATATGAAGGTTATATCAGTTATTTCTGTCAGGTAGAGAACGCCGATCCAGATCAAGGCCACAACTATGCTGGCAGCTGCAATTTTGTATTCCAGCATTCGTTTATATTCACCCACAAGGAGTAACAGTAAATTATGCATTTTTACCCACCCCTGTAACCTTAATAAAAATGTCGTCAAGGGTTGTTTCTTTACTGTGCATCGAAATTATTTTTTTTGTTTTGATTATATTAAAAAAATCACTGTTACTGCTTAACGTGTCCATTTCAAAAGTTGCTTTGGCAATTACTGAACTATCCATAAACTCTAAAACAACCTTATTCTCACCATGTTTTAATTTAAGGCTTTGCGGGGTATCTATTTCTTTTATGCTCCCGTCAACCATAAAGGCAACTCGATCACACAATTCATCAACATCATTCATCAAATGGGTGCTCAGTAAAACTGTCCCGCCGTTATCCCTGTACTCTTTGATTAAATTTTTTAATATACGGGCATTTGCTGGATCCAGACCGATGGTTGGCTCATCCAGAAAGAGCATAACCGGATTATTCATTACTGCCCTGACGAAGTTTAGTCTTATTTTCATACCTTTTGAAAATTCACTTACTTTTTTCTTGCGTTCATCATAAATACCCAGTCGCTTCATCAGGCTGTCAGTATCAATATGGTTTTTGTAAAGTTTACTGAAGAAATTAATATTTTCCTCAGCGGTTAGCTTGGAAAAATGAACAGGCACTTCAAAGCCAACACCTATCTCCTGGTAATAATCTTTATCAAATGTTTTCAAATCTCTATTACGATAATTAATAGTTCCCCTGTAGTCTGTGAGCAGCCGAACCATGATTTTCTGAGTGGTACTTTTTCCGACTCCACTTGGTCCAAGCAGTCCGAAAATTTCACCCTGTCTCATTTCAAAATTAAGATTCCTTATTGTATCATCGCGGTTTCGTGGGTATCTGTATGATACATTATTTACCTGAAACAAAATCAAACCTCCTCCCCAAAAATTAAAATGATTGGTATAAACAACGCTTCACTTAATTATTGATCTGCTCACGGATTTCGTCAATCAATGACCTGTTATGAACCAAAAATACTCAAAGTTCCTATTGACTAAAAAAAAGAAGCAGATTAGACTGGATTAATGATGCTGATATAGATCAAAGACAAGGGGATTCCTGTTGAATAAACATATACGTTTCTGGATGTGGTCGCTGCTTTCCCTGACTCACATAATAGCTCACTTCCATCGGTTGAGTTTGAATGTATTGGCCGATAGCCTGATGGCTGATTTCAATTTATCCGGAGCCACCATGGGAAACCTGGCGGCAGCATACTCATATACATATTTATTAATGCTTGTTCCCGGGGGTCTGTTTGTTGATAAGTTTGGTTCGCGTCGATCTGCTTTCCTTATAACGTTTCTTATGGGAGCCGGCGCCCTGATTTTTGGTACGTCTAATTCAATTTTCAGCCTCTTCGTAGGTCGATTGCTGATCGGTTTCGGCGCTTCGGTTGTCCTGATCAATATGATGAAATTCCAGTCTGAATGGTATAGTACAGATGAATTTGCGACAATGAATGGTATGGCCATTTTCATCGGTTCGATCGGCTCGGTAATTGCTACATTTCCCCTTGCATACCTTTTAAATTTTGCCACATGGCGTTCTATTTCTACCGTAGCTGGTATAATCTCCATCTCACTGGCTCTGGCCTGTTTCATCTGGATTAAGGATCATCCTGAAAAATTAGAAGCTTCCGGGATTTCAGGGGAGAAGGTAAATAGGTTAAGGGTTACAATACCTGTAGGAGAAATGTTTAAAACTGCACTCAGCAACAAATACCTCTGGATGTTATTTTTCATTAATTTTGGAATATACGGTGGCTATCTGACTTTTTCAGGGGCCTGGGGCGTTACTTATCTGATGCAGGTATATGAACTTACCAGGCAGCAGGCTTCGCTTTATGTAATGCCTGCTGCGGCAGGTGCTATGTTTGGAGCGCCTTTGGCTGGTTATATATCAGACAAACTGGGGCGAAGACGGTTGATCATATTTATGGGGGCACTTCTTTTTTGGCTAAACCTGGCATTGCTGGCGGTAGTATTTGGCGGCAAACCACCACTCTTTTTAATTTACCTGATCTCTTTCAACCTGGGAGTTTCTGTTTCGGCTACCATGCTATCTTTAACCAGCGCAAAAGAGAAAAGTTCCTCAAATTTGGTGGCAACAGCTTCCGGATTTGTGAATATGGGAAATTTTGTCGGTGCAGCATTTCTACAGATCATCTTCGGTTTTATTTTACAGCTTGGCTGGCAGGGAACTTTTGATGGGGATGTCCCGCTTTTCCCACTATCTGCTTTTGTGAATGCCTTCTATTTCTGCCTCCTGATCGCAGCCGTATCGGTTGTTATGAATTTTATTCTGAGGAAGCATGCCAATAACAGCAGGAAGATTTCATTATAATTCCATGCGAGAAAAGCGTATTCCAGTAAATATTATCATCAATGCTGATAGAATAATTGTTGCTAATATTGGGCCTGAAACGTCGGTTAATCCAATTGTGCCATCAACAAGCGGTCTTAATTGGGAAAGTAATGTATTGGGGTAATAATTAGCAAATTTTGAATTGGCAATTATAAAATTTAAAATTCCAGTGAGGAAAAATATAAGAATGGTTAAACCGCCTGCCTGAAGGGGACTTTTCAGCAAGGTTGAAAGACTGAGTGTAATGGTGGCAATAAAGAGAGTAAAAAAAATCAGGCTTATAGTTGCATTAGCTGCTTCACCAAGAGGGATATTATCAAATAAACTGGCTGTATAGAGGTATGCAATTAAACTGCAGCCCATTATGCCGATAATTATAGTCGCATAAAGAACTATAATCTTTGAAAATAGGTATTCCCAGCGTCCAACAGGCTTGCTGAGAAGCCATCCTGTTATACCCGTTTCTTTCTCCCTGGCAACTACTCCCATAACAGCGAATATTAGCACGAAAATGCCGATTTGAGATACATCTGAGAGGTATGATACATAAACTTCGCCGGGTGTGGGATCAGGCATAACCATCTCCAACCCTTCAGCGAAATAGGCAATGATTTCATTCATGTACCGCATCATCAGAGGGTCGAGCAGGGCAAAAAAGAGGACAACAATCAAGAATGCGGGATAACGGAAGCTGCGCCAGTTCCACCTCAATTCCTTAATCACAAGGGTGATCATTTTTCCTGACCTCCCTGCTGGTATTCATCAAGAATCCTGAAAAATACTTCTTCAAGATTCGATCTATTCTGCATGAATTCCGTTACTGTGATATCTTCATTTATAAGAAAGGGGATTAGCTCCTCAGCCATTTTAATCGATTCACCTGGTTCAGAAATCACGAGTATCTTATCGTGCAGCAGTGAAACCTGGCGGACTGAGGCTCTGGTTTGTATTAAAGCAGCAGCTTTATTGTATTGATCAGGCTTTACGGTTATGAGGTACTGTTCCATGGCGTAGCGCTTCAGAAGATCATTCATGCTTGCATCCAGGAGTTTTTTGCCCTGGTTGATAATGGTCACATGATCACAGATTCTTTCCACATCAGCAAGGATATGACTTGAGAAAAAAACAGTTGCCCTGCCTTTTAGCTTAGAGATTATATCCAGAACCCTTCTCCTGCCTTCAGGATCAAGAGCGGATACCGGTTCATCCAGGATGAGCAATTCAGGCTCAGTCAGCAGTACAGCTGCAATACCAAGCCTTTGTTTCATACCCCTTGAATAGGCGCCCACTTTACGGTTGGCTGCATCTTCAAGCTGGAAATGTTCAAGAAGGCGTTCTACCCTGTGTCTGCTTTTCTTTTGGTCTACTTTGTAGATGTCCGCCACAAGATTAAGAGATTCTTTTCCGCTTAAGCCTTCAGGAAAAACCGGATCCTGGGGCAGGTAATTAACATATCTCAGATAGCTCAATCTATTTCCGAATCTTAAAGGCTCACCAAGCACTTTAATATTGCCCGAAGATGCACTCATCAGGCCGAGAATTATTTTAATTGCTGTTGTTTTACCTGCTCCGTTGGGGCCCAGAAAGCCGTGTATACTACCCCGTATAACTTTAAAATCAATGCCGCGCAGAGCGGGTGTTTGCCCGTAAGATTTGGTAAGTTCACTTACTTCAATAGCTGATCCTGTAATATTATTCCTCTCCTCTGCCGAAAACGAGGTAAATGATTGGCCCGAACATATTCACAAAGATAATTATTAAAGCCCAGGCCCATTTGGGAAGGGCTTTAACGTACTTACGTCTTATGAGGTCAATAATTGCCCAGACTGCCAGCAAAAACTGCAGCAAAATCAACGGCCAGAGTATTATTACCAGGTCAACTGCACTCTGCAAATTACTCATCCCCAATCTCATATAAATAATTAACTGATTAAAGAGCCGAATGATAAGCCCATTCAAGCCATTCCAGGGCTAATTCCAGGTCTTCTCTTTCTACGGTTGCGCCGCACCAAAAGCGTAATCCATCGGGAGCGTCCCGGTAAGAGGCAATATCGTATGCCGCTTGTTCTGTTTCCATTAGCTTAATTATTTTGTTCAGTTTATCTTCGCTAACATCTAAAACCAGGCAAACGCTGGTGTTAGATCTGAATTTTGCTTCTCTGGCGAGAAAATCTATCCAGGGTCGTTCTTCCACGAACTTTTCTACCACCATGAGATTTTGTTCGCTATGTTTAATCAAAGATTTAAGTCCACCGGTTTTTTCAGCCCATTTTAATGCCTCAAGGTAATCTTCAACGCATAACATTGATGGTGTATTGATCGTTGAGCCCTCAAAAACTCCTTTTATCAGCTTGCCATTTTCTTTCAGACGGAATATTTTCGGTATAGGCCATGGAGGAGTATAGGTTTCAATCCTGTTTACCGCCCGGGGTGATAAAACCAGCATACCATGAGCGGCTTCGCCGCCAAGAACTTTTTGCCAGGAAAATGTTACTGCATCAATCTTTTCCCAGGGTATCTCCATGGCAAAAACTGCAGAAGTTGCATCACATATAATCAACCCTTCATGGTCCGGAGGTATAAAATTGCCATCAGGTATTTTGACCCCGCTGGTTGTGCCATTCCAGGTTAATACCAGATCATTGGAAAAATTAAAGTTGTTCAGCGCAGGAAGGTCGCCGTATTCGGCAAAATGCAGTTCAACATCATCGAGTTTGAGGTGCTTCGTTATGTCATCTGCCCAGGCTTTACCAAAGGCCTCAAAAAATATTACTTCAACTTTTTTTTTGCCAAGCAGGTTCCACATGGCCATTTCAAAAGCGCCGGTATCGGAAGCAGGCACGATGCCAACCAGGTAGTCAGTCGGTATCCCCAGAACATCTTTTGTTCTGGCAATTGCTTCTTTAATACGGGATTTGCTGATAATGCTGCGATGGGATCTGCCGAGGGGTGCTTCGCTTAATTCTGATAAATTGTACCCGGGATGTTTGGCGCAGGGCCCCGAGGAGAAATTTGGGTTTTTTGGTTTTAAATTCGGTTTATGATGCATTGATGCTCCTCCCTTAAGTGTGAACCGACTTCAGATGGATCATACAATAGAGGCTCAGTTTCGTAAAGACAAAATCAAGGAGTATAAATAATAACTACATTAAACATGATTACGTAACATCAACTCCGATGGATGCGGCTCTAAATAGGTTTGATCCGACAGATAAATAATACGGTGCTTGCGGATATAGTGATTTATTAGAGTTAGCGGCACCACCAGGGGGCTATACCCATTGTGGTATTGATCTATCAATTTCAGAAGTTCTTTTTTATCATCGGAGCCGATATGTTTTTTGAAATAGCCTATAATATGATGCAGCACGTTAACATTTTTTTTGACTGTTGCTTTTAGAGACATTGCCTCCATCAGGTTTTCTCCATACTGCTTGAATAGTATTTGTACCGGTATGTTTTTCCCCTCTGCAACCAGTTTGCCTATCTTGGAGAGGTGTTTCGGGCTGTGTGCCATCAGCTGAAGTTTGTGGTGGGCATGAAATGTAATTAACTTTCTAAAATCAGGAGAGTCTATTAGAAAGTTTTTCCAGCGCTTGTAACTGAAAATCCTTTCTATAAAATTTTCCCGGAGGCTCATGTCCTGAAGACGACCTTCTTCCTCCACGGGCAAATAAGGGAATTGTTCAACCAGTGAACGGGCGAAAAGCCCCTGGCCTTTTCCATGAACCCTGCCTGATTGATCATATATTTTAACTCTGTACAAACCGGAGCTGGGCGAGTTTTTTTTGAATATAAAAGCGTCGATATCATCATTTTCCAGTTCTTTTACCCTGGCAGCGCTGTACCTGAGCATTTTCTCTGTTAGATCTATTCCAGTTTTTATGGTGATTAATCTGGGATTTTCAATATTACCAACAAGCCGCATTGCTTCACGGGGTACAGGTAGACCGCACTCAACTTCAGGGCAAACAGGAACAAAAGAAAAATACCTGGACAGGGCATCAGTAATGTAATAATCATGTTTGTGCCCTCCGTCGTATCTCACCTTGTTGCCCAGTAGACATGAGCTGACACCAACCCTGATTGTATCTTCCAAGGATCTTCTTCTCCTTTAGCAATTGACTTTTTTATGGATGAGCATTATCCTCCAGTAGTAAGCAAACGATTTGGCATAGGTATTAAACAATTTGAAACAAATAATTATATTTATTATATATTTATTATGTGCTATTCACTATCATATATGATTATATATAATGGATACAAGATTAATACGAAATTTATTGTTAGGAGAACCAGGAACCCTGACACTAAGTTATAGGTCTATATACTTAGACAGTTTGGAAAGGGGCGTAAAGAATGTTTAAAAAAATTTCGATTTTGGGGTTATTAGTGTTTATATTAATTGCCGGATCATTTATCAATGGCTGTAGCCAGGTGGAAACAGACTCGGATCAGTTATCAATTATTGAAGGAGAAGGAATATATACAGGCCAGATTGATAACCAGTCAGTTGAAATAGAGATAGATGGTCAACCCAGGGTATTTGTGCTGGGTCAGGGAGTTAATACTTCTAGCATAAGTGAAAACACCCCGGTTCGTTTTACATTTACCGAAGAAGAAATCAGACCGGTTTTGCTCTCCATTGAACCTTTAGCTGCTCAGTTGGAAGCTGAGGGTATATATACCGGACAGATAGACAGCCATTCGGTTGAGATTGAACTAGATAATGAATTTGTTGCTTTCGCTCTTGGTGAAGGTGTTTCAGTTGATCATATCCCTGATGGATCCAGGGTCTCTTTCATATACATCGAAACAGGTGATAGGCCTGTTCTGCTATTTATTGAAGAGCTTGAATCGCTTGCAGCCGGCGAAGAAAGTGAGCTTATCGGAGAAGGAATTTTTATCGGTCAGATAGATGCAAATTCAGTCGAAATATTAATTAACAGGGTTTTTATTATTGGAGAATCGGTTAATCTGGATGATGTTGATGATGGTTCACTGGTGGTTTATACATATACTGAGGATGGTCCGCGAGCTGTTTTAGATTCGATTGAAGTAGTGGAAGAGCCTGTTGAGGGAGAAGTATTGCATGGCACCTATATTGGACAGATCGATGGTCAATCTGTTGAAATTGAGTATTATAGAGCATTTGCTCTTGGAGAAGGGGTGGCTGCCGGCGATATCGAAGATGGTTCTGAAGTGGTCTTTGTTTACAGGGAAAGCCAGCACAGGCCGATCTTAATATCAATAACAAAAAAATAAATTATTGAGACTCATCTAGATGGCCACCATTACTGTAAAAGGAAGGTGGCCTTTTCTATGTTAAACAATTGCACAGGTGAACCGATACCTTTTTGTTAAAATTATAAATGTATGATCGCATATACTTGTTTTATCAGAGCGGAACATGATAATATAAGTGAATGAATATATTGTTGGTTAAATAGAATAAATACCTTCTATTTTCAGAGAATCGTATTCGAGAGGGGTATTACTTATGATAATAGATTGTAAAAGTTGTGGTATGAGCTATGACGAGAAAGAATATTCTATGTGCCCCTATTGTGGGCATGAACCGGTAAAAGAGAGCGAAAAGATTGAGGTAAAATCCCGGAAACAAGAAGAGAAAAGCAAAGATATTGCTGAGCCTGAAGTGGTCAGGGTCAGGGCTTCAGGAAACAGCATCAAATATATACTTATTGGCCTGGCTATATTAGTGGCCATAGCAGCTGCAGTGTATATATTTGTTGATTTCGGTGACTCCGGAGTTACTGTTCCGGATAAGTATGCAACTATTCAGGAAGCTATTGATGCAGCAGAAGATGGCGATGAGATTATAGTTCAGATCGGGGTTTACCGGGAAAACATAGACTTCAAAGGCAAAAATATTATTTTGCGCAGTACAGATCCGAGTGATCCTTCAATAGTAGCTGAAACTATAATTGATGGGAGAGATAGTGGAACGGTAGTCTCCTTCAGAAGCGGTGAAGGGGAAGGTGCGATTCTGGATGGGTTCACTGTTACCCGGGGTAGTGGAATATTAATTTCCGGAGGGAGTTCTCCAGTCATTCAGAACTGTATCATTGAAGACAATACCGCTGAATATGGTGCTGGAGTAGCCATATTTGATTCTGCTCCATCTATTTTAAATAATATCATAACAAATAATTCAGGTTTTTTAGGAGGAGGAATCTTTATTGAAGAATCCTCCCCGCTTGTTGATGGAAATGAGATCTCGAGAAATAGGGCTGAGATGGGGAGCGGTATTGTTATTATTTCTAATTCCGCACCAATGGTTACCAATAACATTATCGCTGATAATGTGGCTACCCGCCTTGGAGGTGGATTGGTTGTCGCCCTTTCTTCGACCCCAACTATCCGTGGTAACACCATCACAGGTAATGTCGCTGAACGCAATGGTGGAGGAGTATTGATTGAAGAATCAGAGCCGGTTATCGAAGATAACACCATTTCGCGCAACAGGGCAGCCAACGGTGGAGGTTTCTTTGTAGTTAACTCACTAAACAGCGCTCTGCAGGTAATTGGGAATAATATTGCAAATAATCTGGCTTATATCGCCGGTGGCGGTTTTTACATGGAAGGGTCATCTCCGACTTTGGATGGCAATTCTTTTATTGATAATATTTCTGAATACCTGGGTGGAGGATTGGCAATATACAATTCATCACCGGTTATACTTCGGAATATATTTGAAAGCAACCAGGCAGGAATACCTGAGGGTGGCGGAGCTATTTGGGTATCAGAAGATTCCATTCTTGAACTTAACGAAAATGATAGTAATACATATACCCTTAATCTTCCGAATGATATTTTCTGGGAATAGGTCCCTGTTCCCATATACTGAAAGGAGTATTACAAATGATTAGTGAAAGCAGGACCAAGCCCCGCAGGGGCTTGATAATTGGAATAGTAGTGGCAATTTTGTTAATAGCAGTGATCATTTATCTTTATGCAACAGATTTCTTTAACCCTAACCTGGCTGTTCCCGGTAAATATAGAACTATCCAGGTAGCGATTAACGAAGCTGTGGATGGGGATGTTATTGTTGTCGATCCTGGTGTATATTATGAACAACTTGACTTTATGGGAAAAAACATTACTGTTCGCAGTACCGATCCTGATGATCCTGATATTGTAGCTTCGACTGTAATAGATGGTCGGAGAAGGGGTTCTGTTATTGTATTTCAGAACGGAGAAAGTGAAGGAGCTGTAATAACCGGTTTCACCATTACCGGAGGAACCGGCAACAGAGAAGTTATAATCCATGAGTATGAAGGAACTGAAATTACGAATGATGGTTATTACGGTGGCGGCATTCTTGTCACAGGAGAAAGTTCACCGACCATCACCAAAAATGTTTTTAAAGATAATAGTGTAAACTTGGATGGTGGTGGCATAGCAGTTCTGAATAATTCCAGTCCGAGAATTACTGATAACCGATTTGAAAATAACACTGCCTTCAATGGTGCCGGCCTATCTATCTGGTCTTCGAGTCCGGTAATTGAGAATAACACTATCAGGGAGAATTTGGCCAGAAATGTAGGTGGAGGGATTTCTGTTGACTATGAATCTTCACCGCGAATCGGAAACAACGAAATTCTGGAAAATTCTGCAACAAGTGGAGGCGGGATCGCTGTCTGGTATTCTGATCCCCTTGTAACCGGTAATCTCCTGCGAAACAACTCGGCAATATGGTTTGGTGGGGGAATTGTTGTTTTTGATGCTGAACCGACGATCGATAGTAATGAAATATCTCGTAATTCAGCAACAAATAATGGCGGAGGTATTGCTGTTGCTGAGGAAGCAACCCCGATAATCAGCAATAATATAATAGATCGCAATTATACGACTGAAAACGGTGGTGGAATTGCAGTCGTAGAAGGCTCAGAGCCAACGATAATCGATAATATTATATCAAATAACGTAGTTCATTATGGTGGTGGAGGAATTTTTATTAATGCCTCTGCACCGCTCATTGATGGGAATAACATAACGGAAAACTTGGTTGAACAGGATGGTGGGGGGATAGCTGCAATGACTAACTCGTCTCCGACCATCCGGAATAATATTATTGATAATAATGTCGCCGGCCGTGCCGGCGGAGGGATGGTAATTGGAGATAATTCGACTGTTACATTTGAAAATAATACACTGACGGGTAATAAAGCTAATACCGGTGGTGGAATGTTTATTCAACTTTCCGCCGCAACAATTTCCAATAATACAATCTCTGATAATGCAGCTGAAAGTGGCTCCGGTGGCGGCATTATCATGGTTCTTAATGCTGTAGCCAGTATTGTCAATAATAGTTTCATCGGTAATCTTGCCCAGGAGTTTGGAGGGGCTATTGTTGCCTTTGAAGGTTCTGTTGTTGAACTTCACCTTAATGAGTTTATTGAAAATCAGGCTCAAATGGGCGGAGCATTTATCGTATTCGGAGGATCGGTACTGGACCTGAATGATCCTGACGACAACTCTTACAGTGGAAATATCCCGGATGATATTGAACCTGAAGAGGAATAAATAAAACTGATAATTGATTCAGCCTTATAATGCCGGGGGTTATTTCAGTAAGAAATACCCCCAGCTTTCTGTAATGACTCTCTGCGCTGCAAATGAAGTAATATCATTATGGTCAAGCGGTGGCGAAACTTCAACCAGGTCCATTCCGATAACAGGTAGAGTAGAAAAGCTTGATAAAAACCTGAAAAGATCGCGGGTTGTGAAGCCGCCAGGCTTAGGAGTCCCGGTGCCAGGAGCTGTGGACGGATCAAGAAAATCAATATCAATAGTTATGTAAACAGCTTTACATTTAACGAGGCTGGATACTACATTCTTTGCGATTAATTCAATTCCCTGGGCATTAATATCGGCCGCTGTATAGATATTAAACTCCTTGTTACTGATAAAGCAAGCTTCCTGAGTTTCAAACGATCGAATTCCAATAAAGTGAATCTGGTGTACGGGTATCTTGCTGTTCTCCAGATTTCTTCGGTGTGTACAGCCATGAGAAAGTCTGTTTCCATCAATTTCTTCGCATAGATCGAGATGTGCGTCCAGGTGAATGATACCCAGTCTATTCCCCCATATTTTATTTGCAGCATGTAGGATTGGAATAGTAACCGAGTGGTCACCCCCGATAAATGTTGTGAATGTGCTTTTTAAGAGTTCGTATGCTGCGCTTTCTATCCTCTTGAAATAATCAGGTTGTGGTAAACCTTCAGGTGAAAGGTTGCCTAAATCAACAACACGTATCTTTTCGATTGAATGACCTTGTTCGGTGGTAGGAGGTATATGTTCCGAAATTTCCCTTATTCTATCCGGTGCTTCGGCTGCACCTTTCCTAAATGACGTGGCTCCATCATAGGGCAGGCCAAGAACTGCAATGGCAGCTTCGTTTAAATCAAGTTCAGGACTATTTAATCCATTCCAGGTTTTCGGGTTTTTTAATCTAGTGTAGCACATAAAGGGTCACTCCTCACAGAACCAGCAGCGCTATGTATCATTATATCGTAAAAGGGCTTGACTTGCTGTTTAAATACATTATAATGTTTGTGTAAATATTTAAATGAAAGAAGTGCTGAGATGAGTCAAAAAAAAGAAGCCCATCAGTGTGAAATATTCTGCAGCGATCCGGTGAAAGTTTCCAGAGTAAAGAAAGCCCTGGGAGATCTCAATGTGATGGTTGACATTTTTAAAGCGTTAGGCGATGAAACCAGGTTTAAAATTATTTTTGCTCTTTACCAGGAAGAATTATGTGTATGTGATCTTGCGCTAGCTGTGGAAATGCCGGTTGCTGCAGTATCTTATCACTTGCGTTACCTGCGATCACTGCGGTTGGTTAGATATTCAAAGCAGGGGAAAATAGTTTTTTACAGCCTCGATGATGACCATATTTCCCAGCTTGTACAAATAGCCCTGGCTCACTCGAGCGAAGCAGGGAATATCCGGTGGAGTTAAAACAGATGATAATTGAGCAGAATGAACTGCTGATAAACATTATGAAATATGCCGGGGAATTGATTCTTCGAGTGGTTCCCATGCTTGTAGCTGCAATTTTTATTGCCGAGTCAGCCAGGCGTTGGTTTGGAGATGAGAAATTAAAAGCTCTTCTTGCCGGTAGCGGTATCTGGAGCGGTCGGTTAAGAGCTGCTGCACTTGGAGCAGTTTTGCCGTTTTGTGAATGTGGTGCATTTCCGGTGGTGCTGGGATTGATCAGAGCCGGAGTTCCCACCAGCGCAGTGCTTACATTCTTCCTGGTTAGCCCTGTTGTCAGCATGCCTGCATTTTTAATCCTATCTGGAATTTTTGGTTTTCCGGTTGCCTTTTTCTATTTGTTGATTACTGCCGGTGCCGCAATTATTGGCGGAGTTTTTCTGGAAAAATTAGGCGGTTATGAGCATATATTTAAGCCGGGGATAGCTTTAATTGAAGAAAGAGATGGGATTGAACCCAGCAATTTGAAAATGGCCGCTGATAATTCTTCTTCGACCGGTTTTCCAAGTGTTCAGCCCTGCTGTACTATTCAACAAAAAGATATGAAGACTGAAGTAAATTCAGATATTAGGGTTGATATTGTAAAGCCTGCATGGCATCACACCTTAACTCTGCTGAAAAAAATACTGCCTTATGTTGCAATCGTGATAATTGTATCTGCTTTGCTCCGTAACCTTGTACCTCCGGATTTAATTCAACAGGCTCTGGAATCCCGAGCGCCATTTGACATTATAATAGGTGCTTTACTGGGAATTCCTATTTATGCAGGCGATTGCTCCATGATTGCGCTTGCTGCACCTTTAATCGGTGCTACCGGTGCCCTGGGAGCAGGTATCGCTTTCATAATCTCCGGCTCGGGAACCAGTGTCAGTGGAATAATTTTTATGAGTTCATTATTTAAAAGACGTTTTCTGTTTTTATATGTTTTCACAGTATTTTGTATTGCAGTGACCGCCGGTTACCTGATA
The DNA here is from genome assembly GCA_033549065.1 of Bacillota bacterium. Taxonomy (NCBI): domain Bacteria; kingdom Bacillati; phylum Bacillota; species Bacillota bacterium. Next base: position 76,763 of record JAWSUE010000001.1, on the reverse strand, counting down.
TCCCTGCTTCCCCTGTTGGGAGTTTTATAAATAAAGAAATCCGCGGGTTAACTATTGCCCGCGGATTTTTGTGATTCGATTTGCTTAGAAAATCTTTAAATAAACAAATTGGTATCGGAATTTTCCGCTGCATCCAGATAGGACGCTACTCCCGCCAGTTCCACACCTTCAAGTAGTTCTTCCCTGGAAATGCCCATAATTTCCATCGACATCTGACATGCTACCAGCCTGACGCCGGATTCCAAAGCCTGGGCAATTAAAAATTCAAGCGAATCAACATTTTTATTTTTCATGACCATGCGGATCATTTTTGATCCCATACCCGCCATATTCATGCATGATAAACCGAGTTTTTTACTGCCCCGGGGCATCATTTTACCAAACATGCTATCCATAAATGGTTTTTTAATCTTTACTTTTTCATTTTTCCGTAAAACATTCAGCCCCCAGAAGGTGAAAAACATAGTAACATTACGGCCCATTGCAGCAGCCCCATTTGCGATGATCAGGGCTGCCAGCGCTTTATCAAGTTCTCCACTGAAAACCACTATAGTTTTATCATTTCCGGTAACCCCGGATTCGTTAATAGCAGGCGCTTTTTTTTGAAAATCTCCATTTCTTCCTTTAAGGATTTGAGCTGTAAATCCCTTTCCATCATGACCTTTTCTGAGCAGTGTATTCCCTGTTCTCTGGCACCATGAAGCAATATCAGAGGCAAAGCCGGGATCTGTTGCGCATACATCAATGATTGCTCCCTCGGGTAAATCTTTCATTTTTTTAAACACTTGCATGATCGGTCCCGGACATTGAAGCCCACACAGATCCAGTTTAACTGTTTCGCCGGCCGGAAAGTGAGGTTTGTTCTCTCTTGTTTCATGATTTAAATTTTCCATCGTATTACTTCCATCCCCATTTTCATTTGTAATTTCTTTTAAAGCCTGATAGCTTCTATAACCGCCGCTTAGATTTCCGACGTTTGTGAACCCGTTTAATCTTAATATCCGGGAAGCAAGATACGAACGCAATCCTACGCTGCAGTAGGTAATTATCCCTTTATCCCGCTCTAGTTCAGTAAGCCTGCTGCGGAGCTGCCCGAGAGGTATATTGATACTGCCGGGAATTGCTCCAAGTTCATTTTCTTCAGGTTCACGGACGTCCAAGATTTGTGCATCTTCTCCCAGGGCAGTGTTCAATTCAAGAACGCTAACTGCCTGCGAATCTCCATTTAAAATGTTTGAGGCTACAAAACCGGCCATATTAACTGGATCTTTAGCTGATGAGTACGGGGGGGCATAAGCCAACTCCAATTCCTGTAGTTCATATACTGTTATTCCTGTCCGTAAAGCTGTTGCCAGAACATCTATCCTCTTTTCGACGCCTTCGTATCCGACAGCCTGTGCACCGAGAATTTTACCTTCAGTATTGAATAATAGTTTAAGTGAGATGGGGGATGCCCCCGGATAATATCCGGCATGACTGTTGGGATGAATGATAACGCTCCTGTAATTAATGGCGGATTCTTTCAACAATCTTTCATTCGCACCGGTTGTTGCTACAGTCATCTCAAAAATTTTAAGTACCGAAGTACCCTGAGTTCCCCTGTAACTCTCTTTTCTTCCTGAAATGTTATTTGCCACAATGCGACCCTGCTTGTTGGCAGGACCTGCCAGCGGGATTACAGCTGGTTTTCCAGTTACCAGGTGGGTAACTTCAACTGCATCTCCAACGGCATATATGTAAGGATCACTGGTCTGCATGTATTCATTGACCACTATGCCTTTTGCAACATCGAGCCCGGCTTCAGTAGCGAGTTTGAGTTCGGGTTTTACACCTATAGATAAAATGACCAGATCAGCATTAAGTTTTTCCCCGTTATTCAATATCACTTCAAGATTTCTGATCCCGGATAGATTGAATTCACTAACGCCGTTTCCAACACGCAAACGCAGTCCTCGCGCCAGTAAGTACTGTTGAACAAGGGCGGCCATTTCAATGTCTATTGGAGGTAAGATTTGAGGAGCTAATTCAACGACAGTGACCTCCATGCCCCGCTGCTGAAGGTTTTCTGCCATCTCAAGGCCAATATATCCGGCACCTACAACCACGGCTTTTTGGGGACAATTTTCCCTGATGAAACTGAAAATTCGGTCAGTATCGTTAACATTCCTCAAACTAAATATACCCTCATGTTCTATCCCGGGAAGGTTCGGCTTAATCGGCTCAGCACCCGGTGAAAGAACCAGGTAATCATAACTTTCCCTGTATACATTTCCATTTGCGAGATTTTGTATTTCAATTTCTTTCCGGCTGCGGTCAATAGCCAGGACTTCATTTTTGACTCGTATGTCGACATTCAACCAGGCACTGAATTTTTCCGGAGTCATAACAAAAAGATCATCACGATTTTCGATCGTTCCCCCGATATAGTAGGGTAGCCCGCAATTAGCGTAAGATATATACTCTCCCCTTTCCAGCAATATTATTTCTGTCTCTTCGCTTAGGCGGCGAAGCCTGGCAGCAGTTGAAGCGCCTCCGGCTACACCACCAACTATTAAAACTTTGCTTGACATAGTACGGCAGCTCCTTTATCTGGAATTCGTTTATCATTATAACATAATATTACGATACAACAATGAATTTTTATCATTTAATTGACAAATTTCTTCCGGTCATTTACCATTATGCAGAACTATTAAAATCTTGAGAGGTTAAATTATGTATATTGAAAATATAAGCCCGGTTATTTTTGAATTTGGACCATTTTCTATTCGTTGGTATGGTCTGATGTTTGCTATATCAGTTCTCATAGGCTTCTATTACCTTAAAAAGTATGGACTTAAAAAAGGTATTACTGAAGAGTTTATTTTTTCATTTTTTATTATCATGATTGTTTCTGTCGTGATCGGTGCAAGGGCAGTATATGTTATTGCCAACTGGCCATATTTCATGGATAATCTGGAAATGATCCCGCGAATTGATCGGGGAGGCCTGGCATTTCACGGTGGTCTTTTAGGAGGAGTTCTGAGCAGTTGGATCTACTGCCGGCTCAAGAATGTTGATTGGCCTACTCTTGCAGATCTGGCTGTTCCGGGAATCACCATAGGAATAACGCTGGTCCGGATTGCGAATATTTTTAACCAGGAAATTCTGGGTCGTCATACTTTGTTTTTTCCCTTTGACCGGCACCCAACCCAGATCTATGGTTCGCTGATTGGTCTGCTCCTGCTGCTACTGCATAATTACCTAGCCCGCCGTCGGGAGAACAACCCCGGTTATCTTTTCTGGATTTTTGTTCTTGGTTATACTCTTTTACGTGGTTTAATCGAAGAAACGTTTCGCGATAACCCGCTTGTGGTTTGGAATTACTCAAACGAAATCCTGGGTGTTGGGTTTTTTACCCTTGTCCAGGTTTTTACTCCTTTCCTGATTATCCTTTCACTCATTATGCTTTACAGGACAAACAAATCTTGACCACATATATCTACATTGACATAGGCAAAGAACAAAACTATAATAATAAATAGCAAACATTATAATATTAGAATATAATGTTATTGCTTTGATTTGACTAACAACTGATTCATTGAAAGGAGGAATCCAATTGTCCCGGAATCTTATTATTGTATTCTGTATAGTTCTGATTACTATATTTTTAATAACGGGTTGTCAAAATGACACTCCAAGCGAAGATATCCCCGATTTTGATAAATCAACTAATAAAGAAGGTGACGAAATGAGCGATCTCCGTTCACGTCTGACTGATTTAGAATACGCAGTTACTCAGGAAAATGCTACAGAAACACCTTTTGATAATAAATATTGGAACTACAAGGAAGAGGGAATCTATGTAGATATTGTTTCAGGTGAACCTCTATTTAGTTCAGCAGATAAATATGACTCCGGCACCGGTTGGCCCAGTTTTACAAAACCAATCGATAAAAATAATATTGTTGAAGTGGAAGATACAAGCCTTGGCATGGCAAGGGTTGAAGTTAGAAGCAGTGAAGCGGATTCACACCTGGGTCATCTTTTTGGAGATGGCCCGGAGCCAACCGGTCAGAGGTACTGCATTAACTCAGCTGCACTTAAATTTATCCCGAAAGAAAAAATGGTCGAAGAGGGATATAAAGAGTACCTTTCACTTTTTGAATAAAATATTATGCCAGAACTGTAGACCGGCGAAACCGGGATAAACCGGTTAAGCCGGTTTTTTATTGCAGGTTCTGCATCCGGCTGACATGCTGATTAAAGCAGCAGTGGCTGCTGTATAAAAAGGGAAAATCAAAGGATATTGCTGCCAAATTAACCCGCTTAAAGGTGGAATTATGGCGACACCAAGTGAGTATGTTGCAAAGAAGATACCTATTGCCCTGCCCCGCCATTCCGGAAGCGAGCTGTTTATGACCAGGCCCAACATCCCCTGAAATGCCAGACCAAATCCAACCCCGAAAATAACCAGCGAGCTGAACAGAATCAGCGGGCTGCTTGCCATTGCGGCGATAAGCAGTGCAGCGGCCAATAATAACAGGCCCATTCTGCATCCTTTGAAATCAGATCCAAGTCTTAATTTTAGTTTTTTGGGCCAGAGAATCTGGACGATTATCGCAGAAAATGCAAACGTGGCAAAAAGTATACCCGTTTTAATATGGTTAAATCCCAAAGTTTCAGCACGAACCGGCAAAAATGCTGCCAGGGTGCCTGTAGAGCCCATTGTACCGAGGGCAAATAGAAATGAACTCTTCAACTGCGGTATTTTATATATTTCCCTGAAGAAAAAAGATGCTCTACTGGTTCCTCCGATGCCAGTTTTTAGTTTAATCGTAATTAATGATAGGATTGCAGCCGTAGCCATTAAAATAGCCAGACTTAAGTATACAGCAGAATAACTAAAAACACCGGCTATAATTCCTGAAAAAATAGGTCCGGCTATGGCTGCCATACCAATCAAAGCGCCGAATAAGGCCAGGCGACTATTACGAGTTTTTACTTCCCGATCTCCTGTTGTAAGGGAAGCAAGAGCGGCGGGAACCAGGATGCCACCCATAAAGCCGTGGGCAGATCTGATCAGAATCAGCTGTAATGTAGTACCGACTGCAGTATAGAGAATCAGCACAATGGAGACGCCGATCAGGCCGATTAGTAACGGTTTTTGCCAGTTTGTATTATCAATCAGGACTCCGCTAGAAAAATTCCCGAAAATGTTGAGAAGTGAATAGAAGCCAACCACCAGCCCAAGAGTGAATGGAGTTGCACCCAGGCTGATCGCAAAAGGTGCCAGAATGGGCATCTGGGCGTGTGTGTCGAAGAAAGAACAGAATACTATAAAGTATATAATTAATATGGGGACCGAAATTTTGGGGCTTAGATTATCATGCATAGTTGAGTTTTTCCTTTCCAGCAATCCTAAATACACCTGGCATATTAAGTATTATAACTGATAAAAGCTTGAATAAAACACTTGACATGTTTAAGTAATGGTGCTAATATTTTTGTTAGCCAATCCTAACTATCGAGGATTATTATTTGAGCTAAAAGTTTTGTTATCCTAACATATATTATGGGAGTTGATCGAAATGGTCCATTCGCTGAAAGTTACTTCTTCTCTCCAGGACTATTTGGAGGTTATTCTGAGTTTGGTTCAGGATAAGAAAACAGCCCGGGTTACCGATATTGCTGACAGATTGAATATAGCCAAGCCCAGTGTCATTCAGGCTCTAACAGTACTCAAACAAAAGGGGTTAATCACCCAGAGTCGCTATGGGCCGGTATCCCTGACTGAAAATGGAAAAAGCTATGCTCAGAAAATCAGGCACAGACATGATGTAATATATGGTTTTTTAACGCAAATTCTCGAGGTTTCACCTGAAGCAGCAGAAAAGGATGCCTGCCTGATGGAACATGATCTTAGTGAAGAAACTTTTACCAGGCTACTGGAGTTTCTAGATGAACAGGAAATAGATGCTGTCCTCAAAAAAGAAGTAGGTATGAAGTATTAGCTAAAATAATTAATATCTTTAGCCGGAAACAGAGGTGCCACTGTTATGGAAGTGAATTTAATCGATATGAAGCCGGGGCAAAATGGAGTTATACATGAAATCCAGGGAGGTCCCGGGTTTACTGAGAAACTGGCTAAGATCGGGCTGCGTAAGGGTAAAAAGATCCGGAAAATCAGCTCAATATTCCGCCACGGGCCGGTAACTGTTTCTATTGATAATTTTCAGGTTGCCATTGGCTATGGAAAGGCAATCAGAATTATAGTAGAGGTAGAAAACAATGCGTAGACTGGTACTTATCGGGAATCCAAATGTCGGGAAAAGTGTAGTTTTCTCTCAGCTTACCGGCTCACGGGTAATGATTTCAAATTATGCCGGGACGACTGTTGAATTTACAAAAGGGCAGCTTGATACTGAATCGGAATCATTTGAGGTTATTGATGCCCCGGGCACGTATAGTCTCACCCCTTCTTCTAAAGTTGAAGAAGTGGCCGCTTCGCTTGTCGATCTCGCGGATATTGTTATTAATGTTATCGATGCGACAAACCTGGAGCGAAACCTTTTACTGACGACAGAGGTTCTTGAACGAGATGTTCCGGTCATTATTGCCCTGAACATGATTGATGAAGCCGGCCACAAGGGTATAAGTATTGACCTTGAAAAACTTGAGTCTTTGCTCGGCATTCCGGTTGTCCCTACCGTTGCTGTAAGTGGAGAAGGGCTCAAAGAACTTGTCGATGCGATGTCGCGAGCTGTCAACAGAAAAATGGAAGAGATTAGCACTTCAGATCGCTGGACCTATGTAGGTAGTTTGGTCAGTGATGTCCAGGAAATTGTTCACCGTCACCATAGCTGGCTTGAAACTCTGCAGGACGCCAGCTTAAAACCGCTGACAGGAATACCTATTGCTGCAGGGGTTTTGTTTATCGCCTTTCAAATAGTGATTGGGTTAGGAGAATTGATTGCCGGGTTTTTGGAGGAATACATTTTTGGAAAGCTTTATGAACCTTTACTGGCAGGCTTAAGTAATATTTTGGGTGCGAGTGGCTTTTTACATGATATATTGATCGGAAAAATAATCGATGGAAAGATTGTTTTTGAAGAGTCACTGGGTGTTTTGACAACGGGAGTATTTGTAGAATTCGGGGTTGTCCTTCCCTTTCTCACTGTCTTTTATATTGTACTAGGCTTTCTGGAAGATTCGGGGTACCTGCCCCGATTGGCTGTTATGGTCGATCGAAGTATGCATAGAATAGGGCTGCACGGATACTCAATAATTCCCATGGTGCTCGGTTTTGGCTGTAATGTACCGGCTGCGTTGGCTGCCCGGAATCTGGAAAGCCGACGTGAAAGATTTATTATCTGTACCCTTATGGCGGTTGCAGTGCCCTGTATGGCTCAACTGGCAATGATAGTTGGTTTGGTTGGCCGATTCGGAGCAGCTTATCTGGCTGTTGTTTTCTCCAGCCTCTTTTTCATCTGGATAGTCCTCGGATTGATTATCGATCGCCTGATGCCCGGTTATACGCCATCCATGGTTGTTGAAATTCCCCCATACCGAATACCCAGCCTCAGAGCCCAGGTAAAAAAGTTGGGGATGAGAATTAAAGGGTTGATCATTCACGCTACACCATATATCCTGGGAGGAATACTATTAGTCAATATTCTTTATATGAGTGGTGCGGTTAATTATGTTGGTATATTTTTTACCCCCGTGATTAAAAGTGTCCTCGGTCTTCCTGGTGAGGTAGTGTCTACATTATTAATTGGATTTCTGCGTAAAGATGTTGCTGTTGCTATGATGGTTCCGCTCGGTTTGACTGCCCGGCAATTTGTTATTGGAGCCGTAGTTTTGGCAGCCTATTTTCCATGCGCTGCTACCTTTACTGTCATGGTTAAAGAGCTTGGCATTAAGGATATGTTAAAATCAGCGGCGATCATGCTTGCTACCGCTTTTTCGGCAGGTTTTATCTTAAACCTCTTACTGGATACGATAATCCCGGCTGCTTACCTTTCGATAATTCTTATCGTATCAGCAATATTGCTTGCTCTTCTGGTTGGCAGCACTTCCGACAGGCGAGAGTTAAAGGATCTGGATAGAGTTGCCTGAATGACTGCAGCCGTATCTCATAAAATTGATCTCCGATAAAACTTGACAAATCTAAGCAAGCGCGTTATTATTTCAAGTAATATTTAATACTAAACTTATAGGAATTATATCAGTAATAGACGCAGAGGTATACCCGGAGGTAAATAGATTTGTTAGTTATGCTGCCACAATATTTCTCAGGATTAAAATCTTCAATTTTCCGCTTTTCTCCCTATTTTTTCACAGATCGAGGCGGGCTATCCGCTATGTACTCCCATATGTCCTGAATTAACTCAGTTTAAAATACAACTACAAACTTAAACGGGAGGCATTTATCATGACTCACAAGTTTTCCACTTTGTCTTTGCATGCCGGTCAGCAGGCCGATCCGACAACCAAATCGAGAGCTGTTCCGATCTACCAGACAACATCTTACCTGTTTGATTCGGTTGAACACGCAGCCGGTCTTTTTGGCCTTGAACAGGCAGGAAATATATATTCAAGAATAATGAACCCCACTGTAGATGTTTTGGAAAAGAGATTGGCCGAATTGGAAGGGGGAAGCGCAGCGCTCGCCCTATCCTCCGGACAAGCTGCTATTTTTCTCACGATTCTGAACCTGGCAAAAGCAGGACAGAATATTGTCAGCAGCAGTCACCTTTACGGGGGAACTTATAATTTGTTTTCTTATACATTGCCCCGGTTGGGGATAGAGGTCAGGTTTGTAGACCCCTTGAATTTAAACGAAATGGAAAAGCTGATCGATGATAACACCAGGGCAATCTATCTGGAATCTATAGGTAATCCTAAAAACCAGGTATCCAGGCTTGATGAAATATGTGATCTTGCCCATAGGTTTGGATTACCGGTGGTTGTAGATAATACAGTGACCACCCCACATCTTTATCGGCCTTTTGAACATGGAGCTGATATAATTGTCCATTCACTGACCAAATTTATTGGGGGGCATGGTAATTCAATCGGTGGAGCTATTGTTGAAAAAGGTTCATTCCCCTGGGATAACGGTAAGTTTCCCGAATTTACCGAACCGGATCCATCTTATCATGGAATTAGATACTGGGATTCGTTTGGTAATTCAGGACAAAAGGGATTAGCATTTACGGTCAGGGCCAGAGTCCAGCTGCTGAGAGATCTTGGTCCCTGCCTTTCACCGTTTAATGGATTTTTATTTTTACAGGGCTTAGAAACCCTGCCTTTAAGGATGAACAAACATTGTGAAAATGCTTTAACAGTTGCACGCTGGCTTGAGAAACATCCTGCTGTAAAATGGGTTAATTATCCGGGACTGGAAAGCCATCCAGATTATTCTTATGCTCAGGAAAAGCTTCCTGCCGGGCAGGGGGCTATAATCGGTTTTGGTGTAAAAGGGGGACTTGAAGCAGGAATTCGGTTGATAAATGCAGTTGAGTTGATCTCTCATCTGGCCAATATCGGTGATGCCAAAACCTTGATCATCCACCCGGCATCTACCACTCACCAGCAGTTATCGGAGAATGAAAGGTTATCAACAGGTGTAACGGAGGACTACATCCGTCTATCTGTGGGACTGGAAGATATAGAAGATATAACTGACGATCTTGATCGGGCTTTAATTGCCAGCCAATCTGAAGGAGGCAATTAAATGACCGATCCATTGAATGTCTGCCTCGAGAAAAAAGCCGGATTTGATCTTCCTGATTCACCTTATTCAGTAGGATGGACCAGGCCACAGCGGGTAGTCCTGGCAGATAAAGATAACCCTTTGCCTCTTGATTGCGGCGCTCAGCTGTACCCGGTAACAGTGGAATATGAAACCTATGGAAAGCTTTCACCGGAGAAAGACAATGCAATTTTTATTTTACATGCCTTATCCGGTGATGCTCATGCAGCCGGTTGGGATGCCGATTGGCAGAAGGACAACCGGCCATGGCGTGAAAAAAGACCGGGTTGGTGGGATGAAATGGTCGGGCCGTCAAAAGCTTTCGATACAAACCGTTATTACCTTGTATGTGCCAATATCCTGGGAAGCTGTTATGGGACAACCGGTCCGTGGGAAAAGAATCCGCATACAGGAAAGCCTTATGCTCTTGACTTTCCGGTTATCACCGTTGATGACTGGGTGAGGTTACAGGTTCGTCTCCAGGATTATCTGGGTTTGAATAAGCTCCTTGCTGTAGCCGGTGGGTCACTGGGTGGACAGCAAGCCCTTGCATGGACGATAAGTTATCCAGATCGGGTCAGCTCGGCGATCATACTGGCTGCATCAGCCAGGCTCGGAGCCCAGGGACTGGCATTTAACGCAGTGGGACGGCAGGCTATTTTATGCGATCCCTACTTTTCCAACGGTGATTATTACCATTCTCAGCCACCTGATGGCGGATTGGAACTGGCCCGCATGTTGGGACATATAACATATCTTTCATATAACTCCATGGAAGGTAAATTCGGAAGGCGTTTTCAAAACGGGACCCATCCATGTTACAAACTCAATAATGAGTTTTCTGTTGAAAGCTATCTGGAACATCAGGGACGCTCTTTTGTCCGACGTTTTGATGCCAATAGCTATCTTTATTTGACCAGGGCGATGGATTATTTTGACGCATCACTTTATGGTGAGGGAGATCTTACTCTGGCTTGCGCTCCGATCACGGCGAAAATGCTGCTGATCAGTTATTCATCGGATTGGCTCTATCCCCCTTCAGAAACTCGGAAGATAGCCGAAGCACTATTGGCCAATAAAAAGCCGGTTTCCTATATCGAGATTGAATCCGATTACGGCCACGATGCATTTCTGCTTGAGACAGAGCAGACCCGACCGCTCATAGAATCTTTTTTAAGTAAGGTGTGATTAAAAATGGGTTTAGCAAAACGCTGGGATCATAAGCTAATTTATGAGTTGATCGACCCCGGTTCTTCGGTTCTCGATCTTGGATGCGGGGATGGTGGACTTCTGGCCGGGTTGATAGAAAAAAAGAGGGTCATAGGGCAGGCTGTTGAAACTGATCCTGAATGTGTCGCCATGGCTATTCAGAACGGAGTTCCTGTTTATCATAAAAATCTTGATCACGGATTACCGGAATTTATCAGCAGTTCTTATGATTATGCAGTTTTGGAAAAAACGCTTCAACAACTGCGCAGACCTATGTTTGTTCTTGAAGAGATGCTCCGGATAAGCAGACTTTCAATTGTCAGTTTCCCTAATTTTAATTACCGGGAAGTGGTCAGCCAGCTTTATCAGACGGGAAGGATGCCTGTAACGGAAACCTTACCCTATCGGTGGCACGATACTCCTAATATTCATCTTTTTACGCTACTTGATTTTCTGGACTGGGTTGAAAGCAGGGGAGTCGAAATCGTTGGAGGTTATGCCAATGATGGGTTTTCATATAGGCCATTATCTATGCCGGATGACAGTTCTTCTGCAGAAGAACTGCTATTTCTTCTTAAACAGTAATAAACGAATTGAGTGGATAAATTATTTTAGTTACCGGAAAAGACGAGCCTTAAGCCTCCTGATACGATGCTGAAGTGCCGTGATGGATAATTCACCCGAAGTATATCGATCCGGAAAAAGCCGGGATATCTCCAATGCTCTCAGCGCCATCTCAAGCGCAGATTTATATTGTTTTGAACGATGTTCCATGTGTTTAGCCATCTCAACATAGGGTAGTGGATTAACTGAGTGATTGTCGATCATTCTCTGCCAGATGGTTACAGCTTCAAGCCAGTCTCCCATCCGCTTATGGTAGAAGGCTAATTCCAGTGCGGCTTCAGAAGCAAGTGTCTCGTGCGCACTGATTGATGCTTTATTGAGATAACTGATTCCTTCGGCTGTGCGTCCCGATTCGATACAAAGTTTTCCCAGTGCAAATTCTTCAGCCGGATGTTCAATCAACTGACCTGCAGAAAGCCTTGATACACGTTCTAACAGTGTTACCATGGAAAGTATATCGAGCACATTATGATGGAAAACCTGCTTTAATCGGTCAGTATTTCCTCTACGTAGAAATTCAAAATATACGGAAGGTATCTCTGCGCCGGGTATATCATCCAACCGTTTAAGTCCCAGGAGAGTTTCTTCCAGTGACTTAAGTGATCGCGAGGGGAATCTCTTTTTCCAAAAGGCCCTGGCACATTGCAGCAGATCAAGGTGCAAAGGCGGTTCTGTATTTTTCAAACCCGCAAGAAGCTGTCGGGTTTGAATCAGGGGGAGATCAAACATTTTTCCGTTAAAGGTTACTATTGTTGAAAAATTCGAGGTTAATTCAGCAAAGTGTGTCAGTACCGCTCTTTCTTCTGCAGGGCGTCTTAAAAAATATTGTCGCAGTAGAAATAGATCTCCCTCAAACCAACCAAGCCCGATCAAAAAGGCCAGAGTGCCGGTACCGCCTGAAAGTCCGGTTGTTTCAATATCCAGAAATATTGAATCACGGGGATCAAAAAATTCCAGTCTCTTATCTCTGGTTGGAAGGACCAATTCCGGTCCACAGCAGGTTAGAGAGCCGGATAATTTGTAGATTCCGTGCTGGTATTCCAACGGAAATTGTTTTTCCCGAAAATAGCAATTTCCAAATGCGGTATTATCTTCCCTGCTATCTTCCGGAAACAATTTGCATTGAACTTTTGATTTTTGGGCCTCCGCTATTTGACGTCCCGTTTTTATTTCACCGGTTTCCCGTAATTCAGTGAGACGGGATTTAAAATTCCTGATCACTTCAGAATCACCCCGAGAAGTTTGAGAGCAGGTGTCTTTGCTGTTTCTTCACTTTGATAAGCTGGGCCAATACATGAAGGACAGCCATCACTACAGCGGCAGTTAATAATTACTTCACGGGTTGCCTTAAAAATGTCGAGGTAAGATTTAAATAGCTCCTGACTGTAGCCAACTCCGCCCGGGAAGTTGTCATAAAGAAAAAGTGTGGGTAGTTCAGTAAATGGTGCCTTTACCTGGCTAACTGCACGCAGATCTCGCGGATCGCCCATTAGGAACAGTGATGCGACCTGGGGGACCAAATTGGCTAAACCAATTAGCCCGGCTTGGATTTCCGAAAGTGGCATACTGCCGAGTATAGATTCTGTAAAAGCAATCCAGAAAGCAGTAGTATGCATTTCTGTTTCGGGCAGGTTGACCGATCCCGCTCCCAGATTTTCGTGAGTATTAAAGCGTATTTTTTTAAACATCGATACAAGGGCATTAATTCGAACATCTCCCCAGGCCCGGATTACAGGATCTTCAATCTTATCAATAATATCCAGGACTTTTAGATCAACAGCGAGATTGGCATCTGTAAAATAATTTACTTCTACCTGGCGGACATAGGCTTTTTTTTCTTCAAAATCAAGTTTTTCAACCTGGTATTGATTTCCTCCATGCATGTATATCGCTTCTTCATGAACCAGCATAGGTGCGCTGAAGCGGTCTACCTCCCCGATTACCCTCGCCTGAGGGCTGGTAATATCAATGATAACCACGTTTTCTCTAGTCGCGCTGCGGAGGCTTATCTCTTCGGCGGGATATGTATCCTCCATCCAGTGGTATCGACCGTCGCTGAGATATAGAACACCTTCTTCTTCCAGAAATTCCAGAACTTCCTGTATATCGGACTTACCAAACTTCTCCGAGCGATCAAATGGCAGTTCAAAAGCGGCACATCGTATATGATTGGTTAAAATAATCAGGTTATCCGGATCGGCCAGAGCCCTTTCCGGGTTGCGACCGAAGAAATAATCGGGATTTCCAACCAGGTACTGATTCAACGGCTCACTATTGGCCACCAGCATGGCCAGTGAAACACCGCTTCGTCTCCCTGATCTCCCGGCCTGCTGCCAGGTACTTGATATACTTCCGGGATAACCGGTTATGATACAGGCATCAAGGGCACCGATATCAATTCCCAGCTCAAGCGCATTTGTGCTTACCACACCTTTAATATTGCCGTTTCTGAGTCCGGCTTCTATAGCTCGTCGCTCACGAGGCAGGTATCCACCGCGATATCCTCTTATTTTGCTGTCGGCTCCGGGTTTTGTTTTTATGCCCTGGCGCAAATATGTTAAAAGAACTTCCACGCCCAAACGGCTTCTGGTAAAAATGATTGTTTGTACACCTTTATCGATCAAGTCGGCAGCCAGATGTTTGGTCTCCAGCAGTGAACTGCGCCGAATGCCTAACTCCGGGTTAATCAATGGAGGATTATACAATATAAAGTGTTTTTCAGCTTTTGGAGCTCCATTATGATCAATGACTTTTATTGACTCGCCGATCAGTAATTCGGCCAGTTCTCCCGGGTTATCAATCGTAGCCGAACAGAGGATGAATTTTGGATCAGCACCATAAAAAGCGCAGATTCGTTTTAACCTGCGGATTACATTTGCTACATGGCTGCCGAAAACTCCCCTGTATTGATGCATTTCATCGATCACGATATATTTCAGATTTTGGAAAAGTTGTACCCACTTTGTATGGTGGGGTAAAATCGCAGAGTGCAGCATATCAGGGTTGGTGACCACGATATGGCCGCTGCGTCTTATAGATTGTCGCAATCCGGGTTCGGTATCGCCATCATATGTATAACAATTCAGGTTGACATCAAGAGTACCGGTCAGTTCACGCAGCTCAGCGACCTGATCCTGGGATAGTGCTTTGGTCGGAAACAGGTAAAGGGCGCGGCTTGAGGGCTCTTTAATTATTGAACTGACAACCGGTAAATTGTAACAGAGAGTTTTACCTGAAGCAGTCGGGGTTACAACTACGACATTATTTCCTCTCAATATGGCTTCAATAGCTTCCCCCTGGTGACTGTAAAGTCTCGTAATTCCTTTTTTATTCAGCGCGTTGACCAGTTGGGGTTCCATGTATCCTGGAAAATCAAGATATTCACCGTTGTAAGCAGGGACAACTTCCCAACGGGTTACATTGGACATAAACGTAGGATCTTCGCTCCACTTAAGGAGTATATCGGGTAAAACTGTCATTTTGAGTTGCCCACCTTAAACATAAGTTTGCTTATATTAAATTCGCCGGCCGGCTACAAACTCCTACTGATCTGATTATGAATTTTATCATGCAAAGGATTTATATTTGAGTTGGCGAATGTTTAATTGGTTAGGCTATAATTTAACAGTTATAATATAATTCAGGGGGTTATATACTATGGGGCATATGTCTGGCGGCAAGGAAGAAGCTTATCAGGCGCTGGCAGAAAGGTTGAGCAGGTTTCCTGTTGGTGCTGTAATTAATGAAACCTTTATGGATATATTAAAGCTGCTTTATACCGAGAAAGAAGCATCAGTGGGGAGCTTATTCCCAATCCGGCCTCGTCCATTTGAAGAAATTCTGGAATTAACCGGTATGCCTGCCAGGGAACTTTCGATATTGCTAAATAGTATGGCTGACAAGGGATTGGTTGTTGATGTTCCCCGCCGCGATACAACTTACTACATGTTATCACCCGTTGTTGTCGGTTTTTTCGAATACACCATGATGAGAACAGATCGTGCAGATTTGAAAGAACTAACCTCTTTGTTTGATAAATATTTTCATGATCCAAGGGTTGCAGAAGAAATATTTGGAGCCGGGACAAAGATGTTCCGGACACTTATCTATGAACAGTATATCCCTGAGTTAATTCATACCGAAGTATTAAACTATGAAAAAGCTGAACAGGTCATTCTTGATTCCGGAGGTGGGGGACTGTCGATCTGTGCCTGTCGCCATAAAAGCCTGCACCTGGGGAATCCCTGTAGCTATCCCATGGAAGATATCTGCACTTCTCTCTCCAGGCCTTCTGAGTGGCTGGTCAGACGAGGTTTTGCCCGTAAGGCTTCAACTGATGAGCTGCTTAAGAATCTGGAGCGTAGTTATAAATTGGGGCTGGTCCTAACCTGTGATAATGTCATCGATGAACCGGCTTATATCTGTCACTGCTGTGGCTGTTGCTGTGGCGTTCTCAAATCAATTACTGAATATAATGTCCAGTCGATTCAACCAAGTAATTTTATACCCGAAATTGATCCCGAGCTATGTTTGAGTTGTGATGCCTGTATTGACGCCTGCCATGTTAAAGCATTAAGTTCATCGGAGGCTGCCCAACCGGAATTGAACAGGGAAAAATGTATAGGCTGTGGGGTTTGTGCCTCGGTTTGTCCGGCTGAAGCTCTTCAGATGGTCCAGAGGGAATCAATTCACGTTCCACCCGAGAATAAGATTGCTCAAATGATCAATATTGCTCTCGAACGTGGGAGATACTAGATATAAAATAGGAGGTTTTCTTTATGCGAAAAGGCTGTCCTTACGGAACCCATCGCGTTATCGAACCAAAGGGGCTGCTTCCGCAGCCGGCCTGGAAGATCGATAACGACATGGAGATTTATGACAATGAGGTGCTGATTGATGTTGAAGTACTAAATATCGATTCAGCAAGTTTTACCCAGATTGAAGAAAAAGCCGGAGGTAATGAAGAGAAGATCGCCGCGAAGATGATGTCCATCGTTTCTGAAAGAGGCAAGCACCATAATCCGGTAACCGGGTCAGGTGGAATGCTGATCGGAAAGGTAGAAAAAATCGGACCGGCCTGGAAAGGTAAATCCCCGCTGAAATCTGGTCAGAGACTGGCAACCCTGGTATCGCTATCATTGACACCACTGCGAATAGATAAAATAAAAAAAATCCATAAAAACATTGATCAAGTTGAGATTGAGGGAAAGGCAATCCTATTTGACAGCGGTATTTATGCAGTTCTTCCTGATGATCTGCCCCAGACATTATCCCTGGCGGTCCTTGATGTTGCCGGAGCAGCAGCGCAGACTGCCAAGCTGGTCAGGCCTGGTGATAAAGTTGTTATCATCGGAGCCGGGGGAAAATCAGGGATGCTTTGCCTTCACGAAGCTAGAAAAAGAGCCGGAGTTACCGGCAAGGTAATCGGAATCGCCCCACGTGAAGCAAGTAAGCAGAGGGCAGAGTCCACGGGATATTGTGATGCAGTTTTGATAGCCGACGCTTCAGATGCACTTGGTGTTATGTATAAAGTGGAAGAGGCAACCGGAGGCGAACTGGCCGATGTCACTATTAACTGTGTTAATATACCTAATACAGAACTATCTTCGATCCTTGCCACTCGTGACGGAGGGGTAGTTTATTACTTCAGCATGGCTACAAATTTTACGGCAGCCGCCCTGGGAGCTGAGGGTGTAGGTAAGGATGTTACAATGATTGTCGGTAATGGTTACACCCGTGATCATGCTGAAATTTCACTAAATATCATGAGGGAAAGCTCTGTATTAAGAAAAATCTTTGAGGAACTTTATACCTGAGGTAGTTAAAGTAAAAGAGGAAGGATGAGTTGCTGTGCGGTCAAAGCCGAAATTAAAACTTGATAAATCGCTATCCATGTTTGAAGAGGCCAAAAGAATATCTCCTGGTGGTGTTATGGGTATCAGGAGGCCGTATAACTTTGTGGAGGGTGAATACCCCATATTCCTGACCCATGGGTATGGTGGTCATATAGTTGATGTTGATGGAAACGATTATATTGATATGCTCTGTGCTTACGGACCGATCATACTGGGTTATAATGAACCGGAGATCAACAGGGCAGTCGTAGAGAGAATGGAGCAAGGTTTCTGCTTTTCCCTGGTCCAACCGGTACAGAATGAGTTAATCAACCGTTTGATTGACCTTATTCCATCAGCGGGAATGGTTATTCTGGTTAAGACGGGATCTGACGCAACAGGAGTAGCAGTAAGAATAGCCCGTGGTTACAGCGGAAAAGATAAAATACTTCGCTGCGGATATCACGGTTGGCATGACTGGTGTGTGGAAGTACATGGTGGAGTCCCGAAGGCAATTCATGATTTAACCGTTGAGTTTCCCTATGGGGATCTTGATGCTCTGGAGAAAAAACTTAAAGAGAATAAGGATGATGTGGCTTGCATAATAATAACCCCTGTGGGGCATCCACTGGCTCAACCGGTATCTGCTCCCCCTGAAGGTTACC
Organism: Bacillota bacterium; assembly: GCA_033549065.1. Taxonomy (NCBI): domain Bacteria; kingdom Bacillati; phylum Bacillota; species Bacillota bacterium. The sequence continues at coordinate 58,689 of JAWSUE010000001.1, read as the reverse complement.
TTGAGGGGGTACGCTCCCTTGCCGACCAGTATGGTGCTGTTTTGATTTTTGATGAAATCCGGACCGGGTTCCGGGTTTCAATGGGGGGAGCCCAGGAACGTTACGGGGTTATCCCGGATATGACTACCATCGGTAAAGCAATGGCTAACGGTTATGCCATCAGCGCTTGTGTAGGTAAAGCAGAAATAATGAAGGAAGCTGAACAGCATGTTTTTATCAGTTCAACCTTCTTCCCCAACAGCCTGGAAATGGTTGCCGCGATGAAATGTCTGGATATTATGGAAAGAGACAAAGTTCTTGAAAAAATATGGGAACGCGGGGAAGTATTTTTAGATAGTCTGAAAAAAATCGTAGCCAATTCAAAAATTCCTGTTACAGTCTCCGGTATACCCCCGATGCCTTTTTTAACTTTCGAAAAAACTGATGACTTCTATAAAGAACGGAGAACACGATTCTACACAGAAACAATCAGGCGTGGACTGTTCATTCAGCCTTATCATCACTGGTATATTGCATACAGGCATACCACAGAAGATCTGGAGAATGCTTTAAATTATATAGCAGAAGCTCTCGATATTGTTGCCCGGGAATATCCTGCCTGAAAAAAATACGGGATAGAATATCAGACTTCTGTCAATAGCGCCCCTGGCAAAGGGAGGTTTTATGATGGCCCTAAATGAAAAAGTAATGCTGCGAATCAGGATCAGCGAACATGATGTACACTATGGTGGCGGTCTTGTTGACGGTGCGATGGTCATCAAGCTTTTTGGTGATATTGCTACCGAATTGCTAATTCGCCATGACGGAGATGAAGGTTTATTTGCAGCCTATGATATGGTTGAATTTAAAGCACAGTTATGTGCCGGTGATTTTATTGAGATCTCGGGCTGGATTGATCGGGTTGGGAGAACTTCCAGACATATGCAGTTTGAAGCGTATAAAGTTATATCCAATGCTGATATCAAAGATTGTCCATCAGCCTGTAACCTGCTCAATGAGCCGGTTTTGGTAGCCCGGGCCAGCGGTACATGTGTTGTGCCTCTGCACCTGCAGAGGGGACCTCAGTCTGTCAAAAATGATGAAACCGGAGGCAAACAGAATGGATAAATTGATTATAACCGTAGCGTTAACCGGTGCCGAGGTGACCCGTGAATATAACCCGAATCTGCCTGTAACACCGGAGGAAATTGCCGATGCTGCATATGAATGCTGTCAGGCAGGGGCGTCATTAATCCACCTGCATGTCCGCAACGATGATCAGACACCCACACAGTCCAGCGATAGATTTGAAGAAACTATCGCCAGGATAAAAACTAAATGTAATCCGATTATTCAGGTTTCAACAGGTGGTGCAGTTGGCATGACAGTTGAAGAACGTATGCAGCCGATTTACCTTAAACCAGAAATGGCTACACTTTCAACAGGAACGGTTAATTTTGGTAATGATATTTTTATGAATCCTCCGGCTTTCATTGAAAAATTTGCCAAAGTGATGAAAGAGTTGGAAATAAAACCGGAGATTGAGGTTTTTGATGTGGGAATGATCAACAATGCTCTTACCCTCTTGCGGCAGGAACTTATTTCAGAACCACTCCACTTTGACTTTGTAATGGGAGTTCCGGGAGGAATCCCGGCCACAATAAAAAATCTACTTCACCTGGTTGAATCAATTCCTTCGGGCAGCACCTGGACTGTTGCGGGAATGGGACGATACGAACTTCCCATGGCTACTGCAGCGATAATCATGGGTGGGCATGTCAGGGTTGGATTTGAAGATAACATCTACTATGAGAAGGGAATTCTTGCAGAAAGTAATGCTCAGCTTGTGGACCGGGTTACGCGGGTAGCCGGTATACACAACAGGCCGGTAGCTTCTCCGGATGAAGCAAGAAAGATTCTCGGTTTACCGGTTTAATAATTTTGACCTGAACATCAAACGGGTTATCGATTAAAGAGATAACCCTGGTGGGTGCCTCTTTTTATTAACTCATTTTCAACCATTGAAGCTATTTTGCCTGCACTTTCACTCCATTGCGGGGCGATAAGCAGATCATCAGAAATTGATTGACTGGCCAGGCGATGAATAACTGCCTCCGGAGAGAGTCTTTCGAGACAATCACAAAGTATAGGTATATAATCTTCAGCTCTGTAATATAACTTCATTTTCCCTTTCTGGTATTCTTCTGCCAGGGGGGTATTACGCACAACCTGCAGATGATGAAACTTAACTCCGTCTACTGCACATTTATTCAGAAAATGTATTGTATCAAAAAACATCTCTTCAGTTTCACCCGGTAAACCAAGAATTATATGAGCACAGCTATATATGCCTCTGTTTTTCGTTTTAGTCAGCGCGATTTCAAAATCGATGGCTTTGTGGCCACGGTTGATTCGTTGCAGGGTTTTATCATGGGCTGATTGCAGCCCGTATTCAATCCATATATGATATTGACTGGCGTATTCTTCAAGCAAATTTAGGGTTTCATCTGTAATACAATCAGGTCGTGTGGCAATGCTGAGGCCGATTACTTCTGGTTCAGCTAAAGCTTGGTCATACAGCGACTTTAAATGCTCTAGCGGGGCATAGGTATTGGTGTAAGCCTGAAAATAGGCAATATATCGGGCCCCTTTTGATTTTTTTTTGCCTCTGGATAACTGAACCGCCAGGGGAGTAAATGAAGCCTCTTTGCTGAAAGGCGAAAAAGATGGATTGTAACAATAAATACATCCTTTCTCACCTATTGTCCCATCGCGGTTTGGACATGAAAAACCGGCATCAAGAGGTATTTTATATACAGGTCCACCAAATTTTTCGCGGAAAAAGCTGCTAAGGCGGTAATACCAGCCAGGTTCCTTAGATTTTATATAATCACTGTTCATTTTTATGCTCTTTTCTGTTACCTGCTATGGCATCAAGGGTTTCAGGCCTTTCCAGGTATAGCATTAGAACCGTAATATCAGCAGGGCTAACTCCTTCCATTCGGCTCGCCTGGCCAATAGTTGCAGGGCGAATTTTTTCCAGCTTTTGACGCGCTTCTTTTGAAAGATTTATAGCTTTGCTGTAATCAAAGTTCTCCGGTATTTTTTTCTCATGCATTTTTGACGTTTTTTCGATCATTTGTTTCTGCTTTGATATGTAACCTTCATACTTGATTTGATTTTCCAATTCTCCAAGAGTTCCATTTGGCAGATCGGGCTGTCTGGCCTGTTCCCATTCCAGGTAAGCCGGATAACTAATTTCCGGCCTTCTGATCAGTTCTAAAGCGGTCAGCGGGTGTTTTGGCAGGGCAGAGCCATGGCTCTTTAAAAACACTTCAATTTCTCCACCTGGATTATGCCTTATTTCCTTTAACCTCTTCAATTCATTTTCGATATAATTCTTTTTGATCTTGTAAGCATTGTATCTTTCATCATCAAGCAGGCCGAGTAATCTGCCTTTTTCACTGAGCCGTAAATCAGCGTTATCCTGGCGCAGCAGTAGTCGATATTCTCCTCTTGATGTAAATATTCGATACGGTTCCTGAACACCACGGGTTACAAGATCGTCAATCATAACTCCTATATATGCTTCGCTGCGTCTTAAAATCAAGGGATCGTTGTTTCTGAAGGATTGTACTGCATTGATTCCGGCAATTAATCCCTGGGCTGCAGCTTCTTCGTAACCGGTAGTACCGTTAATCTGACCGGCAAAAAAGAGCCCGCTGATCTTCTTGGTTTCTAGAGTTAATTTAAGTTGAACCGGTGGTGCATAATTATACTCAATGGCGTAAGCCGGTCGCATTACTTCTACATTTTCAAGGCCGGTTATTGTTCGAAGGAATGCTTCCTGTATTTTGGGAGGAAGCCCTGTAGAAATTCCCTGAAGATATAGTTCATCAGTATCCGCTCCTTCAGGTTCGATAAAAACAGGATGGCGATCCCGGTCGGCAAAACGGACAATTTTATCTTCAATTGAAGGGCAATACCTGGGGCCGCGCCCTTTGATCAGCCCGCTGTATATTGGAGCTACTGAAAAATTTTCCCTGATTACACGGTGGGTTTCCGGGTTAGTGTAGGTCATCCAGCATGGAATTTGTTCTTTTGGAGTTTCTAAAGTATTTATTGAAAAACCGGGAGCACCGGGTTCACCGTAAACTGGAATTAATTTTGAGAAATCTATACTTCGTTTGTAAATCCGGGGCGGAGTACCGGTTTTAAACCTGTCAAATTCAATGCCCAGATCTTCGAGACTGGAAACCAGGCTGAAGGAAGGAGTCAGGCTACCCGGAGAGGCTGTATAGTGAAGGTCACCCAAAAAAATTTCTGATGCCAGATATACTCCGCTGCAGATGATAGCTGTTCTACAGGGAAACAATGCACCGCTGCGACCCTTGACGGCTTTCACTGCCTTGTTTTCGGTTATCAGTTCTTCAGCCATATCTTCACGAATTGTTAATCTTGGCTCACTCTCAAGAGCGAGCCGCATTGAACGCTGGTAACCCCATTTATCGATCTGTGCTCTTAAAGCCTGTACTGCCGGTCCCTTACCGGTGTTAAGCAGGCGGACCTGAAGCAGGTTTTTGTCGGCTATTCTGGCCATCTCTCCGCCGAGTGCATCAATTTCACGTACAAGATGCCCTTTCCCCGGCCCGCCCAGAGAGGGATTGCAGGCCATGTATGCAGTCATGTCGAGGTTGAGAGTTAATAAAAGAGTGCGACAGCCCAATCGGGCAGCTGCCAGGGCAGCTTCACAACCGGCATGTCCTGCGCCTACAACCACAATATCATAGCTTTCCTGGTCCATGCTGCTTTTATTTATGGCAGACATACTATTTCACTCCATAGAAAAATATAATCAGTAAAAAGTGATTAGTAATCATAACTGCGGGCTATAGGCATTCTACGTCCGGAACCAAATGCACGGGTGGTGATACGTAAGCCCGGGGCGGCCTGTCTCCTTTTAAATTCTGCCCGGTCAACCATATAAATAACTCGTTCAACTGTTTCTTTTTCAAACCCTTTTGCTATTATTTCTGAAATGGCAAAGTTTTCTTCAATATACAATTGAAGAATAGGGTCAAGGATATGATATGGAGGAAGAGAGTCTTCATCTTTTTGATTAGGCCTTAGTTCCGCAGAGGGTGCTTTTCTTATAGTTCTATCAGGGATTATTTCAGAGGATTGCCTGCTGTTCAGGTAGTTGGCCAGTTCATATACCATCATTTTTGGGAGATCCGCTATTACAGCAAGTCCTCCTGACATATCTCCATATAGTGTGCAATATCCCACAGCGAGTTCTGATTTGTTACCCGTTGCAAGTGCCAGGTAGCCTTCCCGGTTTGAAACATGCATGACGATATTTCCCCTGATTCTGGCCTGCAGGTTTTCTTCAGCCAGGTCGAAAAATGCCCTCTGCCCGTCGTTTAATAATTCAAGATAAGTGTTGAAAGGCTTTTCTATTTCAACTATTCTGTACTGTATCCCAAGGTTTTCAGCAAGTGCGACTGCATCTTCCACGCTGTGGCTGGACGAATACGGAGAAGGCATCATAATGCCCAAAACATTATCAGGTCCAAGGGCTTCAGCAGCCAGAACAGCAACTACTGCTGAGTCAACTCCACCGCTTAAACCAAGAACTACTTTTTCAAATCCGGTTTTATGCACATAATCCTTAAGCCCGAGGCACAAAGCCCGTCTGACTGTTTCCATGTTTTCACATACAGGTATTGGGTTTTTAAATGTTTTTTTAAAGAGATCGTCGGTTTCTACATAGAAAAGCTCTTCCGAAAAACTCTTAGCGCGATAAAGTAATTCTCCCCGGTTATTAAATGCCAGGCTCGAGCCATCAAATATAAGTTCATCATTTCCACCCACCTGGTTAAGGTAAATAATACCGGCATTATATTTTTTAGCCAAAAAAGAGATCAGTTCTTCACGAAGTTTATGCTTGCCAAGATGGTATGGCGATGATGACAGGTTTATCATCAGGCGGGCTCCTTGTTGGAAAAGTTGTTCAAGAGGATCAGTATTGTAGATTGGGTTTTGGAAAAAGTCGTGATCATTCCACATATCTTCACAGATTACGATTGCTGTCGGCAGATCATCCAACTTTTCCAATTGCAGATCCGGTGCCCTGGTAAAATACCTTTCTTCATCAAATACATCATAATTGGGCAGTAAACTTTTCAAGTGGGCTGATTTTATTTCCCCTTCTCTGATAAACAAGGCAGCATTAAACAGCTTTCCGGAATCTCTGAAAGAAGCGCCAATCAAAATTGCCGGTCCTGAATATTTGGTGAGCGGTAGTATGTGATTTGTGAGGATTTTGCTTTCTTTTTCAATGTAACTTTTATACAGAAGCAAATCTTTTGGAGGATAGCCGCTCAGGGCTAGTTCTGGAAAGACGACCAGACCAACATCATTTTTTGCAGCAATCTCATACTGTTCGGCAATTTTCTTTGTATTGACGGTCAGTGCTCCGATCGTGGGGTTTAACTGAGCCAGGGCAATGCGCATTTTATCCCCTCCATTTAAATTTATCCAATTATAACATAGTAACTTTATATCTGATCGAAAATATGGTTTAGAATTATTTAGGGGTAATCTGGATCTGCGAATGCCTGATTAGAGGAATAGAACTAATTAGTGGAGAAATATTCGGTATAATAAAAATCCGGGTTTAATCAATACAATAGTTATATATATGGAATTTGGGGGTGTTACCAATTACAAAAATAAAAAAAGCGGTCATTCCTGCCGCCGGCCTGGGAACCAGGTTTTTACCGGCAACCAAGGCGATGCCCAAGGAGATGCTGCCCATTGTTGATAAACCGACCATCCAGTTCGTTGTTGAAGAAGCAGTAGAGGCAGGCATCGAAGATATTTTGATCATTACCGGTCGAAATAAAAGGGCAATTGAAGATCATTTTGACTATAATATCGAGCTCGAAATGTTTCTCGGACAAAAAGGCAAAGACCGTGAAGTATCAGAAATAAAATCTATCAGTGAGATGGCTAATATATTTTATATACGTCAAAAAGAACCTTTGGGCTTAGGACATGCAGTTCTCTGTGCCAGAAAATTTATCGGCAACGATCCATTTGCAGTTCTATTAGGCGATGATATTGTATATTCCGAGAAGCCTGTGATCGGTCAAATGGCAGAGATATACTCAGATAAAGGGCAAACCATTTTAGGTTGCCAGCAAGTTGGATGGGAAAATGTTCATAAATACGGTGTAGTTGATTCCGGCGGTGAAATCGGAAATATAGTCAGAGTCAGGCAGCTTACAGAAAAACCGCAGAGGGAAGATGCAGTATCAGATCTTGCAGTTTTAGGCCGCTATATCATTGATCCAGAGATTTTTGATATATTGGAAAAAACGATCCCCGGTTCCGGTGGAGAGATTCAATTAACCGATGCATTAAATAACCTGGCTTTGAAATCAACGGTATGGGCTTATACCTTTAAAGGCAGGCGCTATGATGTGGGCGACAGGCTTGGCTACCTGGAAGCAATTGTCGAATATGCATTGAGGAGAGAAGATTTGGCTCCCGCGCTGAGAGCATATCTTATAGAACTTTTGAAGTAAGGCTGATTTTTAATTTTATACTGCACGAGGAGGAATAAAAATGTATCTTCACCCCGCACCCCTGGCCCAACTGGCCCGTGATCTGGTTAGTGGAAAGCTTGATCTGAAAGATCACGTTAATGTAACCTGTGACTTGCTGGACAGCGAAGATTCTGTGATTGAATCTTTTTTACCGGAACCCGGCCGCAGGGTAAGATTGCTTGAAGAAGCAGAAATTTTGGTAAAAACATATCCTGATCCGGCTAAAAGGCCACCGCTGTTTGGGGTACTGGTCGGTATAAAGGATATATACCGGGTTGATGGTTTTCCAACCAAGGCTAATTCAAAAATTGATCCGAAACTTCTTGCCGGTCCTGAAGCTGATTGTGTAAGGCTGTTGCGTCAGTCCGGAGCTTTGGTTCTCGGTAAAACTGTTACAACAGAGTTTGCTTATTTTGAACCCGGTCCAACCCGAAATCCACACAATATAGAGCACACCCCGGGAGGTTCAAGCAGTGGATCAGTTGCTGCTGTTGCAGCCGGATTCAGTCCGCTGACTCTGGGCACACAGACTATTGCTTCGGTTAATCGTCCGGCTGCCTATTGCGGAGTAGTTGGTTATAAACCGACCTATGAACGAATACCAAGTGAAGGGCTTCTTTATTTCTCAAGATCGGCAGACCATGTCGGTTGTTTTACACAGGATGTGGAAGGCATGATCCTTGCGGCCCGGGTTTTATGTCATGGTTGGAAAGAAATTAAGGTAGATTACAAACCTGCACTGGGCGTACCGAGAGGCAATTACCTGGAGCAGGCCTCTCCAGCATCTTTGGAGGCGTTTAACAAACAGCTCGATCAGCTTAAAAACAGTGGGTATGACATTAAAAATATAAATGTGATGGATGATATTGAAACCATAAATATGTGGCATAGAAAACTGGTCTCAGCAGAACTTGCCTTGGAACACGCAGAACTTTATCCACGGTTTAAAGATCTCTACCGGCCAAGAACAGCTGAATTGATCGAGCAGGGTATGACAGTAAGCAGGACAGAAATTGATGAGGCGCGGAAAAGGCAAAAATCATTGCGCGAAGAGCTGGAGACAGTCATGCGTGAGAACAATATAGACCTCTGGGTGACCCCTGCAGCACCGGATACAGCGCCAAAAGGTCTTTCATCGACAGGGAATCCGATCATGAGCCTACCCTGGACGAATACAGGACTGCCTTCTTTATCAGTTCCATCCGGAAAGGGTGAAAATAACCTGCCTCTTGGATTGCAGTTTATCGCTCCCTTTATGGGCGATGAGTTACTGCTGTACTGGGCGGTTGGTATTTCCGGGGTTTTTGAAGAATATCAGGCATACAACATTTAGCTTATCGAAACCTGAAGTAATCAATCAATGATGCGGCTATCCTGGTCACTGTAATGGCCAGGATAGTTCTGGTTCCCAGTATAACAAGAGGGTTGGCTCCAAAAACAGCAAAGATAAAAGTATCTTCAACCACAGAATGAGATATACAGAGGAAAATGCCAATTAATAATAAATCCCTCTTCTTAAGGTATCCTTCTCTGGAATAATCAATAATCAGTGCCGAGCCGAGGACAATTCCAAATAACATCCCTCCCAGTAGAGGTAACGCAGCTTCCTGGGGTAAGGTTAAAAATTTCAGCGGTCCTTTAACAATACCGGTTATTTTTTCGATAATTTTGTAATACCGGGCAACTTCTATACTGACTAAAATCGGTATGAGCAGGAGGGCAATACGTCCTATACTTATCAGGGTTTTGAGAATTGTATCGTAAAGTAACATAATGATTTCCATGTTTGTGGTTACCCTCCGGAAGTGAGACTGTAAACAATATTGAGGATCAGTCCTGCACCAAGAGCTGTCAGGAGCCGTAAAACAGAAGATGTGGGTATTTTTAACCCGGTGTAGCTGCAGATAACAGTTTCAACCGGCAGTTCATGACAGATTCCGATCATAACAGCCAGAACAGTAATTTGTTGAGGGTTAAGCGTCATGGTAGTCAGCACGCCCAGTGCTGCAAATAAATTGACGAAAATACCCAACAGCAAGACTATTGTTGCTTCTCCTGGCAGACCGAATAGTGCCATAGCCGGAGTAAAAAAGCCGGCAACTATTGCGATAACTCCATAAAAATCGAGAATTGCTACAAGGCAGGAAACGGGGATAATAATTTTTATCAGTAACAGCAGAAGTTTTCCGCTTTTCTTGAGACCTTTTAATATCGGTTCAGCCAGTTGAGTCAAATTAGTATCACCTTCTTTGGTAGATTGGAGGAACAGCAGATGTAAGGAGTTTACAGCTGGTAGTTCATTTTAACCAAAAGGATCATGTTTCGCAAGATGAAATGGAAGTGATCCTTGAATTTTCAGTTCAGGCGGTTGACGGATTGGTTATTCACCGCTGAGTATCATGTGCATTTGAATGAATCGCATCATATCGGTACGACTGAGCAACCCCAGAAGCTCGCCATCTTTCATTACCAGGGCCCGCCCCACATTGTTGGCAGCCATTTTGATCATTACCTCCGCAGCATCGCTTTCAGGTTTTAGAACAAGTGTATCTTTCAACGAGGTTAAAATGCTTGAGACTGTTGTATCAGGCCATTTTTCACGGGGAATATCTTTCATGTTCTGCAGGGTTACTATACCATGTGTTGTGGACCCGTATACTACGGGAAATGCACCAAATTTATAATGGAGAAAATGCTCTGCCAGCTCTTCAAGTGATGCATCTGGAGAAATTGTTTGCAGGTCGGTACTCATCAATTCCGACACCTTCATGCCGGCAAAAGTTTCTTTGAAAACGAGCTGTGAATAGCTGGACTGCCCGGCTTGATAGATCATCCAACCAATAAATATCAGCCAAAGTCCGAAGAGATTACCCTGGAAAAAAATAATAACAAAGCCTATAGCCATGGCAATAAAAGAGAGCACACTGCCAAAACCGACAGCTACACGGGTTGCCCTTAGCATATTTTTTCCAAAATACCATATAGCTGAACGAAATAATCTGCCTCCATCCAGCGGGAATGCAGGAATTAGATTAAAAATGGCCATAATTAAATTCAGACGGGCAACAAAAAAGATTGATTCACTGACAATGTTACCGCCCGGCAGAATGAGATAGTAGATTGCTCCGGTAACCAGGGCGATTAGAAGACTTGTCAAAGGGCCGGCTGCGGTTACTTTAAATTCTGTAACCGGGCTATCCGGTTCCGATTCCATTTGGGCTACCCCACCGAAAATAAAGAGAACAATTTTTTTTATCGGGATCCCTTCCCTGATAGCTACCAATGAGTGTCCGAACTCGTGAGTGAGGACCGATATAAAAACGACAAGGGTGGTGATTATACCTGCTATCCAGTATGCCTCGTTGCTTAATCCCTCGACGATGCCTGGGAAATATCCCTGGGCCAGGGTGATGCTGAATAGAAAGAAAACCAGCAACCAGCTAACATGGATCTCAACCGGGATACCCTTAAGTGTCATTAACCGAAAAGAGCTGTTCATGAGATAATAACTCCTTTGATACTAATTATTTTATTTTTAGTATAATATTGATAATTAGCTTAACTGATCCTGATTCCTGCTATTGGAATTGCAAATTGAGAGAAGGTGACTTAAACATTTATGTCTCCCCGCAGGATAGCATTATTTGTTGCAGTTGATTTGGCAGTTTTGTTGGCACTTTTGCTTGTACTTACTTATTATGGGATGAGTCATCTTGCACTGTTTATGATGGGACTCATTTTTCTTGCCATCACTATTATCGATCTGCGCAGCGGCCTGTTTTCAGAAATGTTTTCAGCATTTTTCGGATTCTCGGAACCTAATGAAATCGGCCGCATTAAGTGGCTCCCGGTTATTATGTCATTAGTTTTAATTAGCCTGAGCTTACCTGTTCTACTGGAGCACGGATTTATTAACAGCGGACAGCGATGGGCTATGCAGGATGGCCGGTTCCTTCGTATAGCGCTGCCGGCAGCAATCGGTGGACTGGTTGTGATGGCTATTGCAGTACTTACAATAACTTCAGGACTCAGGAAAAAATAATTGTTTATGTTAGAAACGTTCTAATGCTGCTTTTATTTTATTGAACTGTTCCAATGGTCCAGGGCATATCTTGCTTCAACCCTTACTTCTGGAGTTGGGTCATTACAGAGAGATTTATTCAGTGCAAATTTCGCTTTTTCCCCTCCAATTGAACCAAGGGACCAGGCAACATGAAGCCTGATCAGGTAGCGTGGATCGTTTTCTAGAATTTGTGTCAGAGGTTTTACAGCATCTATATCCTTGCTGTTGCCGATAGCGATAACAGCATTGCGTTGTATCGTTGTTTTCCCCCTCCATCCTGCCGAAGTCATGGCGATCGTTTGATTGAATTCACTGTTAGTTATACGCAGCAGGGAAAGCAACATTGGTTCTTTTGGAAAGAAATGGAAAAGCAGCTCAGGGTAAGTTGTATAAGCGCTGTCGGCGTTGTGGGGGCATACCTCCTGGCAGCTATCACAACCGTAAATCCTGTTTCCGAGAAGATGTCTGAACTGTCTTGGGAATATCCCGGAAGCCTGGGTTAAGTAAGAAAGGCAGCGAAAAGGATCTAGGATGTAAGGCTCGATTAAAGCTCCTGTCGGGCAAACTCCCCTGCATCCTCCACAACCCAGGCAATTGCTGTCACAAGGGGTATCCTCTTCGATTTCAAAATCGGTGAGTATGGTACCTAAAACAACATACGATCCGAAACATGGATTAATCAGTGTGCAGTTCTCACCAATAATCCCCAGCCCGGATATTCTTGCCAGTTCCCGTTCAACCAGGGGGCTTCTGTCGGTAAGAATTCTAAAGCTGCCAAAACCGGCTGATTCTTTTTCTACAAGCCTGGTTAACTTTTCGGCTATTCCTTCTACAACACGATGGTAGTCGAGTCCCCTGGCACATGCAGCAACGCTGCCCCGTGGGCCGGGGAAAGCAACCTGTGTTTGCAAGGGCGAATAATAAGGTATAACTATGGTGATAATACTTTTACAACCGGGAAGTAAATGCGCAGGGTTTATTCTAAGGGCAGGATCACTCTCTTCGAAAGCCGTTATGCGATTTTCAAGGATCCGACGTTTTAAACGACTTTCCAGATGGTATAAAGGATCTGCTGAAGTAACGCCTATACTATAAATTCCGGCCGATGCGGCCAGTTCTTTAAGTATTCTGTTTGAAAGACGCAAATTAATGCAAGCCTCCTTCTAACCCTGATCATAATCGCCTACATGCAGAGAGTCAAATATAAACTCCATTCAGTAAACTCTCAGGGCAGGAGTAATAGGCATATAAAAAGAATTATCTAACTGAGCATGATAATAGCCAGGGAGATTGTAAATTATGGATGAAAACTGGGTAATTCTCACCGAAGTAGAAAATGATCTGGAGGCTGATATAATCTGTGGACTCCTCAATGAAAATGGTATACCAGGCAGGAAAGCAGACAGCAGCCCTTATACGGGTGCGATGAGAGTAATCGGTGGGCTTGCATTTGAGGTTCAGATTCTGGTCCCTGAAAAATTTTTCAACGAAGCGAAAGAAATGCTTAATAACCTGAATGAAGAATAAAGTTTATTGTAATAAATTACAAATAATTCTGGAGGTTATAGAATGGAACTACCACCGGTAAAGAAACCATTTTTTTCAGAGGATCCGCATCGGGAATCATTTTGGATGCTCTTTTTGATTGGAGTAATGATCATTTCAGGTGCGCTGCTGATATTTTCCTGGTCGCTTACCCGAAGTGTAGAAATGATTGAATCTCTTCAACAGTGGCGTAACGGTACGGTTGACCTTATTTTTCGCTTCTTCACTTTTTTAGGTGATGATGAATTTTTCATGGTTTTCTTCAGTGTTTTGTTGTGGTGTATAAGTAAAACATTTGGTTTTTGGGGTGCATTTGTTCTGCTTACATCGGGAACATTCAGTAATTTCATTAAAGACATAACAATGCTTCAACGCCCTCCGATTGAAGGGGTTGTCCACCCTGAAGGGAGCTATGCATTTCCCAGCGGGCATACTCTGACGGCAGTAACAGTCTGGTGTTACCTGGCCGCAAGGCTGAAAAAAAGTGGATTTTGGATCTGGGCTTTTGCAGCCGTAGTTCTGATCGGTTTTTCAAGAATGATCCTGGGGTATCATTTTCTTGGAGATATACTGGGAGGGTTGCTTTTCGGTATATTTTTTCTTATTGTATTTCTCTGGATTAGCGCTTTCATTTACGAAAAAGGATGGTTTGAAAAAACTTCCTTTCCTCTCTTGCTCGGAATATCAATTGCTATTCCGCTCCTTTTAGCCGTTGTTTTACCGGGTGCTGATCCTCCAAAGGTAATGGGTTATCTTGCCGGTATATCATTCGGCTATGTGGTTGAAAGATCAAAAATTCGTGCAGGGGTGAAAGCTCCTTTACCGGCCCAGATATTAAAAGTTTTGGTAGGCCTGGCAGTTCTGTTCGGCATAATTATTGGTTTAAGCAGCGTTTTACCTTCATCTGTGCTTTGGATGGGCTTTATACGCTATGCGTTGGGAGGGTTATGGGCTACCCTGGGAGCGCCGGTGCTATTCATTTATCTTCGGCTGGCCTCCAAAGAGTAAAATAATATTTCATGGTAGTATCGTTTTTCTTTTAAGAATCGGCTATAATAATATTCGGCTCTTACTTTAAAAGATGCAGCAGTAAAATGAGGAGGTGAGAGGTTTGATCGGTGGGAAAATTGGTATCTGGGAGATCCTGTTGATCCTGGCAGTCGCCCTGATTGTATTTGGCCCGGCTAAACTTCCTGAATTGGGACGTTCCATCGGCAATGGTTTGAGGGAATTTAGAAAAGCGACGCGTGAGTTAAAAGATACGATCAGCCTCGAGGATAACGACAAAGACGAGCCGCTCTAGCTTCATCAGATAATTTAGTACTAGATTGTTTAGTTTACCTTGTTTATGAATGTATGCTACAATGTATAAGTAGTAAACATAATATATTTTTTGCCGAGGAGGACATACGATGTTCGGTAAAATTGGACCGTGGGAGATCGTCGCAATACTGGCGGTAATCCTTTTGATATTTGGTTCAACCAAGCTTCCCGAGCTGGCTAAAGCGATCGGGAAAAGTGTGGTAGAGCTGAAAGAAGGATTGAAGAGTAACTCCGGATCTGACGACTCAGCAACCCCTGATTCTAAAAAATAAGGTTATCAGCTTGTTCGGATATAAGCCTGGTATACCAGGGGTTGCTCGGGCAGGCTCGGAATGCCGGGAGGTATTCAGCCAGAGTGGCTAAGAGTAAAGATGGCACGATGCCCGTTCTTGAGCATATTGCAGAGTTACGCCTGCGCCTGTTAATTTCAGCAGGCGCTTTGCTTGTTGCTGCCATAATCTGTTTTGCCAGGATAGAGTTGGTCAGGGGTTTCATAACCTATCATCTCGAAGATTTGCAGCTGATTTTTCTTTCACCGCCTGAAGCCTTCATGTCGAACCTAAGATTAGCCCTGGTTAGCGGCTTGATTTTTGCATTACCGGTAATACTCTATGAAGCAGCCGCTTTTATCTTTCCTGGTCTGACCAGGGGAGAGAAAATATTCTTTATCAGCACGTTATTTGGTATAATCTTGTTGTTTGGTAGTGGTGTACTCTTTGCCTACTTTATTGTATTCCCCTATGCGTTGAAGTTTTTTTTGCAATTCGCTGCAGAACAGCTGGAACCGCGATTTACAATAAGTGAATACATTTCATTCATATTCTCCTTTCACCTGGCATTCGGGGCTGTATTCCAGCTGCCACTTTTAACATGGGCATTGGGCAAACTCGGATTATTAACGACTGGTTTTCTGAGGCGCCATCGTAAAATAGCCTTATTGATCATGCTTATTGTATCAGCGATCATAACTCCACCGGATATTATATCCCAGGTAGCCATGGTTCTGCCGTTGATTGCATTATATGAACTGGGAATTATTATGGTTTTAATAAGCGAACGGAAACGTAAGAAAATGCTCGCCCGGTGATTTAATAATTAACTATTGAGGTGTTGGTTTGAAAAGGTTAGCTAATCAAGACTCCCGGCGGAAGGGGGCGATTATTCTTGCCGGTGGAGACAGTAAACGTCTTGGTCGTCCTAAAGCCCTGCTTGATTTTGGCGGCCAAACTCTTATTGATATGATGATTAGGCGGTTAAAGACTACTTTTAATGAAATAACGGTAGTTACTGATCGCCCTGAGTTATATCAAAGGCTTCCGGTAAGATTAACCGGCGATTTGATAAAAAATCGTCATAAAAGTCCTCTCCGGGGAATTCATGCCGGTTTGAGCGCTTCAGATTTGCCATATCAATTTGTAGCAGCCTGCGATATGCCATTTCTTAACCTCGATCTGATTAACTATATGGCTGGTTTCGCTGCTGCTTATGACGCTGTTGTTCCCCGGGTAGGATTCTATTTCCAGCCACTCCATTCTTTTTACAGCCAAAAATGTATTAAATTGATTGAAGAACAGATTAAGGCTGAGCATTTTAAAATAATCGATTTTTATGCCCGGCTGAATATAAGGTTTATTGAGCTGGAAGAGATATCCAGGTTCGACCCCGGCCAGGAATCATTCATCAACATTAATACCATGAAAGATTACGAACAAGCGCTGGATATTATATCGCCTGAGAATACCAAAACAGATATTTTGGAAGGTGGAGGAGAGTAATATGAGTACACTGCCTGATTACTTGGGCCCCATGGCGTTCGGACTGAAAATGGGGGTTATACTTCCGGGAATGGATATTGTAGAAAAAGTGTATGAACGGCTAATAAGTTGTTATAAAGATGGACTTCTTGAAAATGGAGATGTAATTTGCATCACTGAATCTGTTGTAGCCCGGGCTCAGAATAACTATATAACCATAGATGATATTGCCCGGGAAATAAGAGAGGTATTGCAGCTCTCGGATGACAGCAGGATAGCTGTAGTTTATCCTATCGCCAGTCGAAACCGGTTCTCGATGATCCTTAAAGGGATTGCCAGAGCGGTTAGCCGGGGAGAAGTAATTGTTCAGTTTTCATATCCCGCGGATGAAGTAGGTAACCAGATAATTTCAGCCGAATATCTTAGCAGTTTTGAGAAAGAACACTTCCATCATGAAGATTTTGGAACTAAAATATTCAAACATCCTGTAACGGGGGTTGATTATATAAACCTGTATCGACAAATCATCGAAGAGGAAGGAGCGAAAGCTTCAGTTATCCTTTCTAATGATCCACTTTATGCTCTTGAATTTGAACCACACGGCATTATTGCTGCCGATATACACAGCAGAAACAAGACTCTGAAAACAATAACCGACTGGTTTGAAAACTGCATTACATTGGACCAGGTATGCAACGAAGGAGAGGCCTGTTCGGAATGGGGCTTGCTCGGCAGCAATATGTCCGCAGGAGAACGCCTAAAACTGGCACCTCGTGATGGCCGAAAAATTGTTAACAAGCTCCAAACGCTGATTAAAGAAAAGATGGATCTTGAAGTTGAGGTTATGATCTACGGGGACGGCGCTTATCTTGATCCAAGCAGTGGAATTTATGAACTTGCCGATCCTAAAGCAGCCTTTGCTGCAACCGATGGACTTGATTGTTTCAGGGAAGGTTTAAAATATAAATACCTGGCAGATCATTGTTACCATGAAGAACAGAGATCTGCCGACGAGATAGAGAGCATTCTAAGCAGCAATATAGGCCGCAAACTACCTGAGGACAGCCTTGAGAAAGAAGGCACAACGCCCAGGAGAATGGAAGATGTTCTGGCAAGCCTGGCTGATCTGGTGAGCGGTTCAGCAGATGCGGGAACACCTGTTGTCGTTATCAAGGGTTTTTTAAAATAGCTATTTTTTCAATTTCTGATGCAAGTTGTACAAGAGGCCGGTAAGCAGATAGAAAAAGAGTATTAATGGGAAATAGTCGCCATATCGGGAGTATACAGTCGGGCGCCTGGTAAATTCAATGTCTGTAATAAATACGCCTGCCTGATCTTTCCCTGAGCGGAAAAGTTCATTCCCCTTATGATCATAAGATATCGTAATGCCGCTGTTGGCGACCTGGGTTACTCCAATCCCCATTTCTGCTGCCCGTATAGCCGCCGCCTGGGCGTGCAATTCTAGGCCTATTGATCTGCCAAACCAGGCATCGTTGGTTAATACAAAGAGGTGCCTGCCTCCGGAAAAAGAAAAAAGACGCGAATGATCTCCAAAGTATGATTCGAAACAGATGACCCCGGCCAGTGGCGAGTCATTTATTTCAAAGATGACTATTTCCTCTCCTGCTGTATACCGGCCCAGAAGCAGCTGCAGGTTTAGGATGTTGTTTAGAATCTCTTCAAAGGGAAAATACTCGACAAAGGGCACTAGCCTTTGTTTATTATATACTGGTATCTCCAACTGATTATCTCGGAGCAATAGTATAGAGTTGTAAAGGTTATCCCCTTCTACAACTCTTGCACCATACAAAATAGCTATTCCGAGTTCTTCTGCTACTTGAAGCATTTCAGGTTGATGGGTTTTGTTCCTTCGAAAATCAAGATCTACTACTGTTTCCGGCCAGACTACAAGTTTAACCCCGGGATCTTCTTCCAGGGCTTCCCTGGTCATCTCAAGGTAATGCTCTCTTATTCTTTCCTTACCCAGTGATATAATCTCGTCTGGTGAACTATTACCCTGGATCAAGGCTGTTCGTATGGAGGGTAATTCATCGTCTATTGCTTGAATGGAGGGTATCAGGAAACCGCATCCGATAAACAGAAGCAGGACTGCCAGAGCAAGGACAAAATCTTTTTTTTCTAATTTGCCCAGAGCAAGAAAGATAATGATTGTTTGAAAAGAGACGATTGTAAAAGGCAATCCCCAATATCCGTAGGTCGAAGCAAGGTTAAGCATGTAAGGATAATTCCATTGAGAATAGCCAAGATATCCTACATTGTAAGCTAAAAATCCAATTGAACGCAGGTACTCTACAATGACCCAAATAGCCGGTATAGCATAGACGGCAAACAGCGGCCTGACATGCTTTGTCATCATGTTGGAAAGATAAGCGAACAGGCCGCTGAATAAGCTGATATAGAGAACAAGGAGAAACATTGCTGCAAGGGCCAGAGTAAAAGGCAGATAAGGAAATAATACGTGGCTCAGGTACAGATTCAGATATAGATTTATTGGTATAGCGAATATAATTCCTGCCAGGAATGCTTGTCCGGGCCTGGATAAGAGAATTGAAAAAATCAATGGAGCCAGGACAAACCAGCTTAAATAACCCTGCTCGAAGGGCGGGAAGGCAAATATCAGAATAGCGCCCGAAAAGAGAGGAAGCAGCAGGTTTAGGTATATATATGTGTGGGTGTTATCCTTTGATGCCATGATTCCGGTATCCTCCTTATTGATACTTTACCACAGGGTCGAAATCATGAAAACGGCTTATTATCTATCTCCTGATTCTTGACCCGGTCTGGTCTTAATGGTATAAATAAATAACCGCAATATTTAACATGATTAACTATTGATTATATGAAATAATCTGGCAGGAGGAGATCTCTAATCAGCAGCGACGGTCTCATTGAATATATAAAAGAGCTTGATCTGGTGTTCAGCCGGTTAATATATAGGGTGCGGGTTTTGCATAATCGCTACACTGTTGACGAGATCACCGATACACAGTTTATCGTTCTGCGGGCTCTTCGCAAAAATCCTTGTAATACTTCATTTTTGGCTCACATGCTTGGAGTAACTTTAAGCGCGGTTACAGCGTTAATAAACAGGCTATTCAAAATGGGTCTGGTAAACAGGGAGCGTCAGGAAAAAGATCGCCGGCAGGTATGGATTTCAATTACTCCCAAGGGTTTAAAAGTTTTAAACGAAGTGGAAGAACAACGAAACCTGCTGCTTGCACTTTATCTCTCCAAAGTTCCGGAAGATGAACGGAAGCAGTTGTTGATATTGCTGAAGAAGGCAATCAAATTATTTGAACGTGAAGATATACTGGAAGAAGATATCACAAAGTAATCCGGGTGTAATAATTAATAAATTACAGGGGATGTTCGAAGGCACCCCCTGTTTTTTATTACTCCAGCCCGGATGAGATATATTGGAAGCTTTACTCTTCAGTTCTATCCGGTACATCTGGCTTACGTTTGGACAGTTTCCGAATCAGAAGGACAATTAAAAGCACTACTAAGCCTAAAAGGATAAGGATTGGCAATATAGTTATAACAGCGATTATGATGGATGAAATACTATGAAGAATGAAATTAATGCTGCTGATAAATGCCTGCGAAATACGTCTGCCGAAATTTTCAAAAGCTCCCGGGGAAATATTCTCAGTTGGGATTGCTTCTTCTCTCAGATTAACGTTAATGGTTGCGTATGTTACCTGGTCTTGCAGGTAGGTAAACTGGGCGGTCATTGATTCTATTTCTCCTCTGACCCTGAACAGCTCACGCTCAACTTCCAGAACCTCTTCAACTGTCTCAGCCATCTCGAGTATCTCGACCAGGCGTTCTTCCTGAGCTATCTGATTTTTTAACCGTGATTCCAGGTCTATATAGTGCATTGTCACATCTTCCTGGCCGGTTTGAACATTGGTAGCTCTTCCCAGGTTTTCTATCTGTGGCATAACGGCATCGAAGGTTTGGGCAGGTATACGAAGAGTCAGGTTTGCTCCATATTGCCCCTCCCTGATTTCATATACATAAGAATTGCTGATAATTCCATCAACCTCACTCACGATACCCCGGATAGTCTGGATTGTATCCCTGGTATTCCGAACAGCAAGATCGATTGAGCCGTTACGTATAACATACCGCAGAGAACTGTCGCCGACTCCCCCATCAGGCCTTCTTACTTCAAACTCCGGTGCTTCTGCTGCAGGCACTGACATCCCATACTCTTCGAGATATACTGTGTCGTAAGCCTGGCCTGCAGAAGAGTCTCCACGGTCAAGATAATTTACAGCTCCACAGGATGTAATAATCAATCCCAACAAAACTGTTAACAGAGCCACTGCGATCTTTAAAAAGATTCTCTTCTTATTCATTACTGTTACCCCCTTTTACCCATCTGACAAACAGGTAAGTTTTTCGGTTCCCCTGGAAGTATATGCTGGTTATTTAAAACGGACAGGCAACATTTCCATTTTTTCTAAACTACGCGGTGACCCAGCCCGATGGCTACATCATTTCGATGCAGAAGGCCTATGCCGAAGAAAATGGCCACTGCAATGTGAGTACCACCCCGGGCGATTCCAACCTTTCCTCCTACATTTAATCCCAGTGCTTTGGGCATGATCTGAACCAGCGCTTCACGGGTAGCTCCTGCAACTGCACCGTCGGAATGGCTCGAATCATCAATAATCCCTTCACGTTTTGAAGCAACAACAGCTCTTTCGACAACTTTTTGGAGGGAACTTAAAAACTCTCCCCCATAATCTACAGCCAGGGACTGGATTCCTTCGGCTAAATGTTTTTGCTTTAAATCAGCTTCCGATTCCCTGCTTATCGTCATCGCTATGCTTATTGCAGCTTGAGCCACGTCTCTGCTTTCCAATATAATCAACCCCTTTTTTATCTCCTTGATTAATTATCCTTCTTCCTCTGATAAAGGGCAAGTTTAATTTGTTGATCAGCCTGTGGGTCAGTTTGCTTGTGTTATAATTATTTATAATGGAGGTAAGTTTGATGAAAGAGAATTTTTGCAGTATCTGCGGCGAGGAGTTTAAACCGAAGGATTTATCTATCCGCTGTCGTTTGTGCCTGCGTAATTATCACGCCCGTTGTTGGGAAAAAACGGGTGGTTGTACTACTTATGGATGCCCGGGAAATCCGGAGCTTGTAGATGAAAATTGTGCGCTTAACTATGTAAAATGTCCCGGGTGTGGGGAAGAAATTTTTGATTTCGCTGTCAGGTGTCCTTTCTGTCGTATTTCGCTCGGTGAAAAGGATTCATTGATCACAAAACAGCCAAAAAAAATTTACAATTTTGAACAACCTATCCGCAAGGATCCTATCCTTGCCGGACTGCTTAATCTGATTTTTCCTGGTGCCGGTTATATGTACCTCGGACTCTTCACAAAGGGGCTTATCTGGTTTTTGATCGCGGTTGCTGCCTGGTATTTTACTCGCGGCCTGGGGCTAATTGCCGTATACCTATGGGTAATGTATGACTCAAGTCGACTGGCGGTCGCGATAAACCGTGACAACACGCCACCTGACAAAAAAACGATGCAGCGTCGATGAGTCTTAATAATAGTATTCTTATTTTTTTATGAAATATTTTGCTATTTATGCAGGAGTATAGGTTTCAACGTTGAATAACATTTTAAGTTTCAGGACGTTTCTGAATACGTTTAAACCTAACCTCCTATTATATTTTTTGTGCAGGGTGAATACCCTGTTCTTTTTTTATCATGTTATTCAGCTGTATCTTGAACAAATGATTAACCAAATTGCAATCGGACTATATAATTGGGTGATCTAATGAAAGCACCAGGTAAGGCAGAACCCCTGCCATTCTTTCGCCAATTGATTTACGCCTCCGGCAGCGCAGGTTTCACCATGCTCGAGCGCATGATCTTACTTTACATGCCTTTTTATTATCTGCCGCCAAAAGAATATGCTCTTCAAAATCTTATTCCCGATCGTACTTACTGGGGGATTATCACGGTTTTAGGGACAACTCTTCTGGCTGGCCGTATCCTTGATGGACTGGCCGATCCGGTTGTTGCATCTTTAAGCGATAATAGCCGTTCCCGGTTGGGGCGAAGAAAGATTTTTTTGCTTGCCGGAGGACTTCCTCTAACGCTTTCTGCTGTACTTGTATTTCTTCCTCCCCGTGGTGGCTATGAGTCAATAGTAAACGGCCTCTGGTTGGGATTGGTGATGGCCGCGTTTTATGTTGCTTTTACCATCTATGTTAATCCCTTTTTAGCTCTCCTTCCTGAACTGGGTCATAATAATTCACTGCGAATTAACCTGTCGACGATGATAGCATTTTTTGGTTTAATCGGTATTCTACTGATTACGGTCATTTTCCCATGGATTGTTAATCATATGCAGACAACAGGGATAGATCTGCGGTCGGCTTACCGGTATACGGTTTCAGGATTTTCTCTTTTGGCCCTACTGTTTTTATACCTCGCAACTTTAGGATTCAGTGAGGCAAAACACAGCCAATCGGCTGAAACTCCGAATATCGGAGCGTGGTTGTCATTGAGGAGGACATTTTCTGTAAAACCTTTTCGCACCTTTCTGACCGGTGAAGTTTTTTTACAGTTTGCCATGAATACAGTAACCCTGGGGCTTATTTATTACGCCGTTGTTCTTTTCCAAAAAGATCAGGGTTTTATGGTAATTCTTGCCGGATTGGCTACCGGCGGAGCATTAATCTGCTTCCCCCTGGTTAATATATCCGCCAAGAAGTACGGCAAAAAAAGGATAATAACCTTTGGAGTTTTTTGCTTGAGTGTTTGTGGATTTAGCCTTTTTTTATTAAGTTTTAACATGCAGGGAGTTAATTATTATTTAAGCCTTTTTATGTTTGCTCTTGCCGGGTTTCCACTGGCTGTACTTTCAATTTTGATCAACCCGACTATTGCCGATCTTGCCCGGGCTGATTATCGTAAAACAGGAGAAAGCCGGGAAGCTATGTTCTTTGGAGCACGGGCTATACCCTTGAAGCTGACCATTGCACTGGCAGGCGTGGTTTTCGCATTTTTACTTTCGGCATACGGAAAAGATATTGCTCATCCGCTTGGTGTCCGGTTGAGTATGCTTGCCATAGCAGTATCATCAGCTTGCAGCTACCTGTTTTTCAGCAGATATCCGGAAAAAGAAATAATGAATATTCTTGAAGAAGAAATCGTTGATCCTGATGAATTGACGTAAAACCTGAAAGGCTGTTATTAAATTATTTTTTTTGAAAGAGGACTATCCGGTTGCTGTTTGTTCCAGCCCGGTTGTTTTTTATGCCCCAGATGTTTGATGTTTTTGTAAATTGCTGCCTGTTAATGATCACTCCTGCGCAGGTAAAGCCTCTATTTATACCAAGTGGAATGATAGTTTCTTCAAGTTTTATTTTTCCACCCCGCACCTCTCCAACTTCAAAAGCAACCCAACCCTGATCTTTGGTAATTCTAAATAACTCTTCAAACACCGATTCCATTTTCTTGCTCCACTCATCAAGAGTTGCAGCCATGGTCATATTCTGCACCAGAGCAGCAGGATCGATATGGTTAAACCAGCAGCGAAGCCAGTTATCTTTAGAGTATTGGACAATATTTAAGAATGGGGGTGAGGTTACCGTCAGGTTAACGCTTGCTGAAACAATATCATCTGTTTTTGAAGCGTCTTCTTCAAGGAAAAGAGCGCTTCTTGAAGCTTTCCTCAGGGCTGCAATATCTTCTTCTTTTAGGGTCCTGAGCAGTTGGATAGTTTTTTTCAATATTATTTCGTTTACATTTCTATACTCCGGTATCTGGTTTAACCTCAGATTTATCTTTTTTTGTTGGGCAATCGACACTGCCTGATTAGGCGGCATCGTATAAACTGAAAAAAATCCTTTTGAATGACCTGTTAACCGGTTTGTCGCGACCATTCTTATCCAGCGATCAATTTCATCTTCTTTATCCAGCTTGTTTTTTTCATGAAGGTAATATCTCAAACTGAGGATCTCTTCTTCGGTTTTGGGATGATAGAACATGGATAGATCAAAATCGTTAGTTATGTTATTTTTGTTGGAAATGTTTTTTAAGCGCAGGCTTACATCCTGCAGTGAAGGTATTCGCAACCTTGGTTCGGATAGTATTTTACTTAAAGGATTGATATCATTGGCAATTATTCTGCGGCCCATCAGGGCAGCCTCGATAATGGTTGTCCCCCTTCCGGCAAACGGGTCATAGATCAGGTCACCTGCCCCGGAGAGCAATTCAATAAAAAAACGGGGCAGCTGTGGTTTAAAGCAGGCTCGGTAAGATATTTCATGTATTGAAGATGACTGACGCTGGCGCGAAGTCCAAAATTCATTAACAAAGTAGTGTATTTCTTGTCCGCCATAGTGTTGAGCTTGCTCTTCCCGGGGACTGATTTTTTCCAGCTTGCTGAGGATGGTATTGATATCTGGCAAGGCAGCCACTCCTTTACTCGTAATATTATAACAAAAGAAGATACAATGTGGTTTTCAATTTCCGGAGCTTATGATAGTATATCTGGCATCTGCTTATAACATATTACATGTTCCGGGAGAGAAGTTACTTTGAAGATACCGGTTGAAATAAAAAACAGAGCCCAAAGTATAGCGCCAAAAGCAGCGCTTCTAGCTGCAGTATTAATCTGGGGGACTTCTTTTGTAGCCGGGAAATTAGCTTACACAGATATCGGGCCAGTATTACTGGCCTTTTTCCGTTTTTCTGTGGCTTTTTTAGTGCTTTTTCCGGCATTAATCCGGTACCGTCACATCAGGTCTTTACCGCTGATACCAATAGCCTTAATCGGCTTTATGGGGGTCACTCTCTTTTATTCTCTGCAGAATATTGGTTTATATTATACCAGTGCAGCCAATACGGGTTTAATTCAGGGAAGTATACCGGTATTTACTCTTTTATTTTCAGTTTATTTACTGGGTGAGCGGTTTACATGGCTGCGCAGCCTGGGTGTGCTACTGTCGGTTTTGGGGGTAGTTATGATCGTTCTTATAACTGGAAATGATCATGGGGGAACAAACCCTTTGCTTGGTAATATTCTGGTTCTGCTGAGTGCAGCTGCCTGGGCTTTCTATACGGTGAAGAGTAAACCTCTTCTTAAAAAGATACCTCAGCAGGTTCTTGTTGCAGCAAGTATGTTTTTTGGCCTGGTATTTCTGCTTCCTGTCTTGATCATAGAAATGAGTATTATGGATTATGCACAAATCAGCCTGTCCAGTTGGGCTGTTATCTTGTACCTGGGGCTTTTTGCATCCGGTTTTGCATTTCTCTTTTGGAACTATGGCTTAAAGCATGTTGATGCATCAGAAGCGGGAGCTTATACCAATCTGGCTCCTGTCATCGGCGTTGTTAGCGCCGCATTTGTATTAGGGGAGGCAATAAATCTAATTCAAATTGGCGGGGGAGTTTTGGTTATTATCGGTGTTCTCATGGTAAGCAGGACAGTCAAAGATAGATGAACAAAAAGAAGTAACTTTATTCAATGTTTACTTGTTCGATTACTTGTTCATCTGATAATTGACAGGCTTTGCATAAATCGTAAAACCTGATCTGGTGCTCTTTAACTATGAAGCCAGTTTTTTCAGCCGCCTCGTTATCAAGCTCACTGATATGGTCCAGATCCAGATCGTAAATTGCGTCACAGCCGCTGCAGAGAAAATGGTAGTGGGGTGAAGTATCGGCGTCATAACAATCGTAGTTTCTTCCGGATTCAATACGTTTGATCATATTTTGATCCAGTAGAACCTTTAAATTCCTATAGACAGTCCCGATACTCAGGTTTTCAATATCTTCTTTTAACCGGTCATAGATCCAGATTGCAGTTGGATGGGCACTGGTGCTCTTCATCAGCTGTAACATACAATCTCTTTGCCTGCTTCTTCTATACCTGAATGAGCTCATATTCTAATCCCGATTCTTGATGTTCTTTTAACCCTCATAATACTTTTAATAAAAGCTTCAGTCAAGGAATTTAAAACCATTCAGTAAACAATATGCCGAGAATTGTGCCGGTAAAAATACCAAATATAGAAAGGTGTGCGCCTGCGCTTTCATAGGCGTCAGGGATTAACTCATCACAAACAATATAAAACATCGCTCCGGCAGCAAACCCGAGGGAAATCCCGAGCACGGAAACAGATATACTTCCGATCAAGGCACCGATCAAAGCTCCTATGCCCATCGGTGCTCCGGAAAGAGCAGTTATGCCAAGCACTTTTAGGTAACTGTATCCACCTTGTTTTAGAGGGGCAGCTACGGCCATTCCTTCAGGAATATTATGTAATCCGATCAGTATGGCCAGCGTAGTACCTAATTCAGTTGAACCGATAAATCCTGTTCCGATTGCCAGACCTTCAGGGAAATTATGTAATCCGATACCCAGAGCCAGGAGGGTTCCCTTCTTGAGATATCCTCCTAGATGAGCTTTTTCAGTTGTTACAGTATGCTGATGTGGCAGGTAATGATCCAGTATATAAAAAATAAACATTCCGAGAAATAAGCCAATTAAAGCTGCTCCGACACTGCTGTAATCAATAGATTCTACGATTAACTCCAGAAATACTATTGACAGCATCACTCCGGCAGCAAATGCCAGAATGGTTCCCGTAAATCTTGGAGTAGGTTTTCTGATAAAGATTGAAAATAAACCGCCGGCCCCGGTCCCGATTACCCCGGCCAGCATGCCGGATAGAGTAATATCAAACCAATTCATCTGGTCACCCACTTTAGAGTAACTGCTGATCTATAGTAACAATCGGACAATATGCTGTCAATGAGGCCCGATTATCTTTGGTTATTTGAAGCAAGCAAGCCGAAGAAAAGGCATTGGCTTTTCTCCGGCTTCTCTTGAAGAAATAGAGTTGAAGTAAAACTAACTCATAGTTCAACTTTTTGAGAATTATCCCATAAGCCGTGTATGTTGCAATAACTTAATGCTAACAGTTCACCGGATTTCTCAAGTGTTATGGATGTAGTAACTTTCGGTTCACACTTGGCGCTACCGGCGTTTGCACCCTCAACCGATTCGGCATGTGCTTCAAAAAGGTACGTGCCGAGCTGAATAATAAATTTTTCACCATCTGGCTTAAAAAATAGTTTGATGTAGCGAATATGGTGCTCGGTAGTATGGGGATGGGGGATTTCAGCACCAACACTCAGTGTTACATCAAATGCTTCACCTTTTTTGGCCTTTCCTTTGAGTTCAATTACCGGCACATGTTTTTCAGCTTTCCAGTCAGCTGACTGGACATGGTCACCTATTACACTCATTCTATTCAACCTCCCTGTAATCTTATAGTGATAATATATTCGCCGGAATTAAGCAACATCCTTTTTATACGGTTTGACTATTGCCACAAATCATATTAATTATTAATAGCTGATAGTGGTATAATTCAAAAAGAATATTTGTATACGATAGGGTGAGTCAATGTATACGTCACAGCTAATAGATCACTTTAAAAACCCCAGGAATGCCGGTCCGATTTCCGAGCCAGACGGAGTGGGAACAGTTGGAGATCCTGATTGTGGCGATTACATCAGAATTTTTATAGTAGTTAAAGACGACAGGCTTATTCGGGTAAATTTTGAAGCTTGTGGTTGTCCAGCTTCGATTGCGACAACCAGTGTTTTAACTGAAATTGCTATGGGTAAAACAATTAATGAGGCTTTGGCGATCACGGAAAATGAAATCCTGGAAGCTCTGGGCGGTTTGCCGGAGGAAAAAGTACACTGTTCAAACCTGGGCAAAGCCGCTCTCAAACAGGCAATCCTCTATTACCTGCAGAACAGAAATTCATTTGAGTTTAGATATAAAAAAGCTTATTAGAAGAAAGATTTGAAAATATGGTTGCTAAATGTGTACGCTGTAATATAGAACTTGCTGAAGATGAAATTTACCGATACAGGGACCAGGATCTTTGTGAAGACTGCCTCCATTTGATTACGAATAATCTTTAACAGTTATCGCCCTGCTGCTCTTTCGTAGGGGCAATATGGCTAACAATGTAAGAATCCCGGCTGCCAGGAAAGCACTGTCCAGACCGGGACCCTGTGCGGCCAATCCGAAAATGACCGGACCGAGAGCAAAAAAGGTATCGATTGTATTTTCCTGGAGGCTGATTGTTGTCGCTCTTAATTCAGGGTTGCTGATCTTAATAAGCCAGGCAGTAAAGGAAAGTGAACTACCCTGAATGCCTATTCCGAGTAAAAGTGCTGCCACGATAGCAAATATCGAATTGTAAGCTATTAGATAGAGGCTTCCGGTACCGAGGCCAACCAGCACCAACATGGGCCATACAACTTTTTGTCTCCCGAAACGGTCAGTTAGAATTCCGGTAAGAAGGCAGGATATAATTCCCGTAAAACCGAGGATTATAAAAAAACGGGCGGCAGTGCCGTTTACAATATTTTCATCAATATAAACCGCGGAAAAAGATATAACGGCGCTATAATTAATAGAAAAGAGGGCTATCCCCCCGATGATAGGGTATATTTGTTTATTTTGAAGAACCTCTCTGGTCCTGTTCCAGATGCCGGAAATATTGTTTACATGAATCTTTACACCCGGTACTTTTAAAACTGCCAGCAGTACAAGCGATATTGCTGAGGTAAGTGCGCTGACAAAAAACCAATGGTTGTAACTGTAGCGTTCAATAATAGTCAGAGCAGCTGATGCACCTGTAAGGAGGCCTATATTGAAAAAAATTCTTGTCATCCCCAGGTATAGGCCAATTTTTTTCATAGGGGCCATATCTGCCAGTAATGTAGAAATTCCGGGCAGGAATACTGCAAGCCCGAATGATTGATAGATCCTTACGGCAAGCAGCATAAAATATGAATCATGCAGCATCAGCAATAGCGGACCAGTGGTAAAGGTGATTACGCCTATCAGCATCAACGGTTTTGGTCCCTGCCGGTCCATGACCGGGCCGAGCAATAAGCGTAAAATTATGGCTGCAAGTCCAAAAACTGTATTCTGAAGACCAGCCTGAAATGCAGTGCTGCCTATTGCCAGGCTGTAGCCTGGTAAAACAGCTATAGAGGCAAATAGATTTGCAATAAAGAAATACACAGAGCCGAAAAAAAGAATCCAGTTGCCCCGGCTGTTTGTATAGGGTGGATATTTATCTTCGTTTATTTGCATTAACACTTATTTTTCCACCTTGTCTTCATTAATTTCATCTTCAAAAGATAAGCTTACTAGGGCTTTAAACGTTCAACCAGTTCTTTGCCAACAATTGCTGCCACATCAGCAGCGATATAATGACTTGCCGAAGCATCAAATAAAATTGTTGCCCAGGCCTGGTCACTATCTCTGGGTAGACGATAACATAGACATAATGGGACACGGGGTAAAACCCGCCATTCAAATGTTAAATCTCCATGGTAACTGATAGGCCATCCACCTGCCTCAATGCATCTCTGCTTCAAGCCTTCTGTGTTATCTTCCCACTCGGCTGATAACTCGTCACCAGCATAACCCTGAAAAGCCTGCTGGTAAAAAAGACCGCCAATTTCAGTTAAATTTACCCACCTGCCGGTTAGAGGTGTTCCGTCTGCACGATCAATGTAGTGCAACCAGAGAGCCTCTTTATCAAGTTCAACCGGGAGGCAATCCTGCTTGAATACTTTTAGTTCAGGCCAGCTTATTTTATAAGATTCGGAATAATGTTCGCCGAAGAAAAAAAGTTTGTTATTCTCATCCCTTTCAATTCTTATTGCAGAGAACTGTGCTATCTCTTGTGGGTCTCTCGTGAGAATTCTTTTTCGATACTCATCGCATCTTGCATGAAGTGCCTTTCGCCTTTTTTCCTTATTTATAGTATTATCAAGAATAAACTTATTATTATTTTCATCGATCATAATTATTCGATCACCTGCTAACATTTATACTGCGGCAATTATACAGGCAATATTGAAAGCGAGTCAATATAAGGTACCAAGTTCTTCTTTGAAGATTGGTCTGATAATACTTGGGAAGGTGTTGTATATTATGAGAATTGGTATAGCCGGATTTGGACGGATGGGAGAGTTGATCAGAAACAAAGCTATTGCCTGTGGACATGAAGTTGGTGCTGTTATCGACCCTTTCAGCAAGCATGAAGCCGTAACTGCTGATGAATTTTCCCTTGATTCTCTTCCCCTTGATGTTATAATAGATTTTACTATTCCGGAGGCTGTCAAGAATAATATCAGGCTCTACGGTCAACTGAAGGTCCCGGCAGTTATCGGCACCACAGGGTGGTATTCCGATATGGCAGAGGTTGCAGAAATAGTGGGAAAAAGCGGGATCGGCTTGATCTGGTCAGGAAATTTTTCTTTGGGAGTTAACATTTTTTTTAGTCTTGTTAAAAAGGCCGGAATGATTATGAACCGGTTTTCCCAATATGATGTAATGGTCCATGAATACCACCATCGTCACAAAGCCGACAGTCCTTCCGGAACTGCAGGTATGCTTGGCGATATTCTGCTATCCACTCTGGATAGAAAAGAGTCTATTCTTGATCGAACGCCTTCAGGTGCAATCAAAGAAACAGAGCTGCATATTTCTTCAACCAGGGGTGGCGAAATACCCGGTACCCACCGGGTGATTTTCGACAGTGAAGAAGATTCACTAATAATCGAACACTCCGCTCGCAGCCGAAGCGGTTTTGTTGTTGGCGCACTGATGGCCGCTGAATGGATTAAAGATCGAAAAGGCTTTTATAATCTGGAGGATATGATTCAATCACTAATTGGAGGTGGAGACGATTAGGAATATTTACAGGGGTGTTTTTACAGCACTCGTTACCCCTTTTACCTCGACGGGAGCTGTAGATATTGGAGCATTTAAACGTTTGGTGGAATATCAGATAGAGTCGGGTATAGATGGATTGGTTCCCTGTGGAACAACCGGTGAGAGCTCTACCCTTACTCATGATGAACACGATCGGGTGGTTGCGTTGACTGTTGAATATGCTGCCGGAAGAGTGCCGGTGATTGCCGGTACAGGCAGTAATGCCACAAGTGAAGCGATCCAGCTTTCGCAGCATGCTGAACAGTCCGGAGTCGATGCAGTTTTACTTGTTAACCCTTACTATGTAAAACCGACTCAAAAAGGGTTATATCTTCATTTTAAAGCTATTGCCGAAGCGGTTTCCATTCCCTGTATACTTTATAATATCGAGAGTCGTACCGGAGTTAATCTGGAAAATGATACGCTGTTCAGGCTGATGAATGAACATAAAAACATTGTCGGGGTAAAAGAAGCATCAGGCAGCCTGATTCAGATGAAGAATCTGATTAACCTGCGGCATGATGAGTTTGTGGTTCTCTGTGGAGATGATAATATGACTGTAGATCTTATTGAAGCCGGTGGCAACGGGGTGGTCTCTGTCGCTGCGAACTTGATACCCCGCCAAATGAAAACGATGGTTCACAGTGCACTTTCCGGCGATTTCCATCGGGCACGGGAGTTGGAAAGCCGGTTGATGCCTTTTTTCAAAGCCTGTTTTGTGGAGACAAACCCGATCCCTATAAAGACAGCCATGTCAATGAAAGGTTGGTGCCAGGAGTCTTTCCGCCTGCCCATGTGTTCCCTGGATATCAAGGAAAATTACGAAGTAATCAGGGAGGCAATGTCAGATCTTGACATTGCGGAGGCTAAATAAGTTATGGCAAAAATTAATGAGCATTACAGAAAACTTGGCAGCAGCTACCTGTTTCCTGAAATTGCCCGAAGGGTAAGCCAATTTCAACAGGAAAACCCAGGCATCAGGGTACACCGTTTGGGCATTGGCAATACCACTGAGCCGCTCACTCCCACTGTCATAAAAGGGTTGCACTCTGGAGTGGAGCGTCTTGCCCACGTTGAAACCTATTCCGGTTACGGTGATGAGCAGGGCGAAGAAGAACTTCGTCAAAAACTGGCCGATTTTTATGTATCACGAGGAATAAATATTGACCCCGATGATATATTTATCAGCGATGGTGCCAAGCCTGATGCGGGGAATATTCAATCACTGTTCAGTGAAGATAGTGTAATCGCGGTTCAAGATCCTGCCTATCCAGTTTATGTCGATTCCAACGTTATATTCGGTCGCTCCGGTAACTACGATGGAAAAAATAGAAATTACAGTGGTTTTATTTATATGGTCTGCAACAGGGAAAATGGGTTTTTCCCTGAACCTCCTGCCGTAAAAACAGACTTGATCTATTTATGCAGCCCCAATAACCCCACCGGCACAGCTGCGACTCACGCTCAGTTGAAAAAATTCGTCGATTATGCATTGAGTAAAAGGGCAATAATTATATTTGATGCTTCCTATTCTGAATTCATTTCTGATCCTGTTTTGCCCCGCTCGATCTATGAAATTGAAGGAGCAGAAGTTTGTGCAATTGAGATAAACAGTTTTTCTAAGTCTGCAGGATTTACCGGAGTCAGATTGGGATGGTCGATAGTTCCAAAAGCCCTTTTGTCTGAAAACAGCGAACCAGAAGAAATACACCAGATGTGGCTTCGCAGACAAACTACTTTTTTTAACGGGGCATCGAATATTGCACAATATGGAGGCCTGGCTGTACTCTCCGATCAGGGGTTCAAGGAATGTCGCCAGCTGATTGCCTACTATATGAAAAACGCACGGCTGATTCGCGAAGGGCTACAGGCTCTCAGCCTTACTGTTTATGGAGGGGAAAATGCTCCATATTTATGGGTGAAAACTCCAAATGGCCTTACCTCCTGGGAGTTTTTTGATAAATTATTAAATGAAGCGCATGTAGTCGGTACTCCCGGTTCAGGTTTTGGACCATCAGGCGAAGGCTATTTCCGGCTCAGTGCTTTTGGTCACCGGAAAGATATTCAGGAAGCAGTTTTAAGTATGGAAAAGAATCTACTTCTCTAATCAGATAATATTACCGGAGGCGGTTTTGATGGCTGAAAAAAAAATTCCCCTTACAAAAGATGAACTGGAAGAAATTGCGTTAAAATACCCGACACCCTTCCACCTCTATGATGAGAAGTCTATAAGGGAAAATGCCCGAAGGTTTTACAAAGACTTTTCCTGGGCACAAAACTTCCGAAACTACTTTGCGGTTAAAGCCTGCCCCAACCCCACAATTTTAAATATTTTACGTGGAGAAGGCATGGGTGTTGACTGCAGTTCCATGACAGAGTTGGTTCTGGCGGACAAAGTCGGTTTTTCTGGTGAAGAAATTATGTTCACGTCCAATGATACTCCTCCGGAAGAATTTGTTGAAGCTGCCCGTCTGGGAGCGGTAATAAACCTCGATGATATAATCCATCTTGATATTTTGGAGAAAAGTGCAGGGATACCGGAGTTGCTGTCATTTCGATTTAATCCGGGAGATGCCCGAACAGGTAATGTTTTGATTGGTCTCCCCCAGGAAGCCAAATATGGGGTTACCCGTGATCAAATTATTGATGCATTTCGTTTGGCAAAAGAAAATGGAGTTAAACGTTTTGGGCTGCATACCATGGTTGCATCCAACGAACTCTCCGAAGATTACTTCATTGAAACGGCGAGGATGTTATTTGAATTGGCGGTCAGGATTAAAAAGAGTACAGGAATTAACATTGAAATAATTAATATGGGTGGAGGAATTGGCATACCTTATCACCCTGAAGAAGTGGCTGTAAACCTTAACCGGATATCTGGAGCGATGCAAACATTGTATGAAAATGTGATTGTTCCCGGGAATCTGCACCCGTTAAATATAGCTTTTGAATGTGGGAGAATTGTTACCGGTCCCTATGGTTACCTTGTAAGCAGAGTGCGCCAGGTAGCCAGGAAGTATAAAGATTATGTAGGTCTTGATTCTTGCATGGCAAACCTTATGCGTCCCGGTATATACGGAGCATATCATCATATTACTGTTCCGGGTAAAGAAGAATTGCCGGTTGATCATATTTATGATGTCACCGGATCACTTTGTGAAAATGCAGATAAATTTGCTATTAACCGCCCCTTGCCAGAGATTAATGCCGGTGACCTTGTAGTGATCCATGATACAGGTGCACATGGTTACTCGATGGGATATAATTATAATGGTAAACTCAGATCAGCAGAACTTTTACTGCGTGAAGATGGTTCAATACAGTTGATCCGTCGTGCTGAAACCATTGATGATTATTTGGCAACAATGCGATTCGATGATTCTCCAGTTGTGATTTAGTAGTTGTTCAGAACTAATATTTATAAGCTGATCTCAAATCAGAGAGGAGTCGGTTCAAAATGATCCGCAGTGATATTAGGGCTTACATCAATATCGGAGCCCTCATACTTGTTCTTTTGTTCAACTTTCTTTCAAATCTATTGCCCTTTAATAATCTGACCCAGCAAGATCTATCTCTTATATATCCGGTTCTACTAACACCGGCAGCCCTGACGTTTTCAATATGGGGTTTGATTTACCTTGCTCTAATTGCATTTATAATTTATCAAGCCCTGCCAAGCTTTAGAGATAATCCGT
>JAWSUE010000001.1:0-23835 GCA_033549065.1 Bacillota bacterium | reverse complement strand
GCATGGCATTATCAACGTGTAGGTTGGTCTATGATCATTATTTTATTATTGCTTGCAACCCTGATTATAATTTACCTGAGGATTGGTGCGGTTACTACGGAAAAAAGTATTTATGATCGTTTATTGGTTAAATTCCCCTTCAGCCTCTACCTGGGTTGGATATCGGCTGCTACGATTGTTAATTTTAATGTTCTTTTGTATGACATCGGATGGTTGGGGATCGGAACAGGGGGAGTCTTATTTACGATACTGATGATCATTATTGCCTCTTTTATAGCCCTGGCTGTTTTTTACCTGCGCCAGGATTATATTTATGCTGCTGTATTTGTCTGGGCACTGATCGGAATCGGATTGCGTCATGGGTCTGACATTATAGTATTAACGATTTTAGCCTGGCTCTGTGCTGCAGCTATTCTCTTCTTTCTTGGCTGGATTACAGCACGCAAAAATCTCTTGTCGAGAGATTAGAACTTAGCGAATTAGTTATAAACTGTCAATGAAAGGCATATAGTGGATGCATCCTGATAGCAGCAACTTTCGTAGAGACTTGTTGAAGTTGATTACCGGTTCAGTGTTCATTTTGAATGCGGTGATCTTCTTTTTTCAGGCTTTAACAAAAAATCTTTTTCCTCCCCTGCTTATACCATTGCGGGAGACTTTTTTAATCGACAATGCTCAGGCGGGCTTACTTGTTACCCTTGTATTTTTAGGCTATGCCCTTGCCCGTTACCCTTCCGGTATCCTGGCAGACCTTTATGGATGTACCAGGACGCTTCTCTTGGGCAGCATAATGATGTCAATCTCATTTCTGGTGGTAGCCGCTTCACCTAACTATAAGGTTATGGCCATTATGACTTTTTTATTGGGTGTGAGTAGTGGGATATATGTTACAGCAGGATATACTCTTGCGGTG
This sequence comes from Bacillota bacterium, assembly GCA_033549065.1. Lineage (NCBI taxonomy): Bacteria > Bacillati > Bacillota > Bacillota bacterium. The sequence goes on along the minus strand of JAWSUE010000001.1, from coordinate 22,922 downwards.
ATTATCGGTTCAAGGGAAAGGGCTGCTACAGCAACCGCAGCCTTTGAAAGTTTTGGAATTCTTGCCGGTCTAGTTTCTCCACTACTGGTTACTTTCTTTGTTATTTATTTAGATTGGTATTGGCTTTTTGTTCTCTCCGGTTTGCTGCTTGCACTTTTTACAATTCTTTTCATCAGGATTCGTGGGCAATCTCATGATTTCGAAAAGCAATATGCTATTACCAACGGTGTGCAGGTTGAAGGTGAAGACACCACGGTCAGTTCCAAGCCGGGTAACTCCGGGAATGATAACATCTGGGATAAAGTGTATAGTTCCTTAGGTATTTTTCGAGAACCCGGCATCAGAAGTCTGCTGATTTGGTCTACGCTGGTTGGCGGTTTTGGTGCGCTTTCGGGAACCGGAATTTCATCATTTATCCCCACTTTCTTGGTCGAAGATAAGGGCTTTAGCTTCGAAGTAGCCAACAGGTTATATATTATACTTGCAGTAGCCGGTTTTTCTGCAAAAATTGCCACCGGTTGGCTGGCTGACCGCTTTGGCAACATACTGGTTCTATCAGTCAATTTAAGCTTAAGCATTATTACATTTATCCTGCTTGCCTTTGTAAAAAGCAATATATTGTTGGTTATTATCCTTGCACTGGTGGGTGCGCTCTTTTTTAATACAAATACCCTGATAAATTCATATGTAATACGCTCAATGCCGCATCGTTACCTGGGTGCTGGTTTTGGGATTTTTTGCACTGCATATACTGCAATATATAGTATGGGCCCTTACATGACCGGTTTATTATCAAACCAGTTTGGCCTGAGCCGGGCAATCCAGATCAGCGCTTTCGGAGCTGTTTTGGCCTTGGTTTTAATAATTACTTCGAAAAGGTTCGTCGAGCGAAATTTCCTGTCTGTCACAAATTCTGACTAACAGTAACTTTTTTATTTACTTTGAGCAATATAGATAAAATCTATTTTTTATGTGACATGTGATACCTGAGGTACTTTCTTGATAATAAAAAGCACGGGCTAAAAAGCCCGTGCTTTAAAAAGTCTTTATCGTTGCTTAGAATAGATCCCACCAGTCGGAAGTTGCCGATGAACCCGGTGCAATATTATTCATTTCAAAGGACTCACGTATCTCAGCTTTTCCGACTACTGTCATATCTTCAAAAAGATAAGCATGAGAATGTGGACTGCTAACATCAATATGACGTCTGGTTATGCCGCCAGAAGTAGCCGCTACCTGCTCGATAACAAAATATTCTCCCACGTATTCTTCATTAACAGCAATTTTACCATTATCATCAAAGTACCAGTTGTCACTATCTCCCTCTTCACCAAAAGGTCCACTTGCAGCCGAGAAGGAAGAACTCAAATCACCCGTTTCTCCGGGAAATGCTTCAACGCTGGCTGCCCAGATTTGCTTGGTTAGGGCATAGGCCGGTGCAGTAATTAATATAAACATAAGTATTATAATCGCTACCGAAGCAACTATTTTCAATTTCATTTTAAACACTTCCTTCAATTTCTCGATAGATAACCTTCTATTTAATTTAACATAATGTCTAGAAATTATCAATACCGATACATAGTCGGAAATAATAGCCCATCACTCTTGATACCATATAAAGGTAGGGTTGTTTTTTTATGTAATTCGTTATGTTATAATATATCTAGAAAAATTAAACTTATGGTTAGTATCAACTTTACATGGAGTGATGTGCTGTGAAAAGAATATATTTATTTTACCTATTAATAGTATTGATTATTTTATTTGTGGCCTCTTGTGCAAATGAACCGTCAGCAGTGATGACAGATGTTACAAATGAAGCAGAGATTGATCCAATCACAAATAGTCCCGAAGCGGAATATATTAAAATTAGCGCTGAAGTGGCAAAAGAGATGATCGACAGCCAGGATGTTACTATACTTGATGTCCGTACACCTGAAGAATTTACAGCGGGACATATTGAAGATGCTCTTTTGATTCCGGATTTTGAGATTGTAGAAAAAGCGGAAGAGATGCTTCCTGACAAGGATGCAACCATTCTGGTTTACTGCCGCACCGGTAGGCGTAGTGAAATTGCTTCAAGAAAATTGATCGAGATGGGCTATACGAATGTCTACGACTTCGGCGGCATTGTTGACTGGCTATATGAAATAATAGAATAAATTGCGATGAAATTGGCCTAAAATTGCAGATTGTTTGCAGATAATTTAACAAAAGGCAGGATGGGATGATATTGTTTTAATATTCCCGTCCTGCCTCATTGTTTTGGTCGGAGCGAGAGGATTTGAACCTCCGACCTCTTGGTCCCGAACCAAGCGCGCTACCAAGCTGCGCTACGCCCCGTCGTAAAAATGATTTTAGCATAATGAGCTGTAAAATACAATACAGCTGGTACTTTATGAAGCTTAATCCTATGGGTTTGATTCGGTAATGCAACTTCTTTGGCGACAGGGGCTTGTGAAATAATTAATTTGCGTCAATATTTGCAAAATTATTGACAAATTATCCGATGCCAGATATAATAAGCAATGTAAGATGATTACTATCAATTGAAATATAAAATGCAGCTTGGACCTGAAAGGCGGATATTGCGAGTGCAGTATATCATTTTTATCGGCATCATACTTTTAATATCCTGGGGTGTGAGAATTTTAATTCATAATGACCTGAAAAAAAGAAAGAAACAGAACTAGACCCTTTTATAAATACCTGAGCAAAGGGGAATGTAAAATGCATTACGCTATTCTGTTTGTAATAGTTTTTGCTTCCATTGCTTTTCTAGTCAGGTATATGGTGGCCAAAGATATCCGCAAAGTAGGTTAGACGGGTATTTTGGGAAAGTTCGATTAGCAATTATTTTAATTGACGTTGCATGTGAAATTCATAACTTTGATACAGGTTTAATGTATATATATCTTCGCCGGCTTAGTTAAGTCGGCGAGAGTTTTTAAGATTCATATATAACGGTTTTAAAAGTAGTAATAGTAGTAATAAAGGTTTGATTTTTTACAACAAAAGATTATAATAAAAAAGCTGGTATAGTTGAGGGGGTGTCATGGGCATTCCCTTGTTTGTTTTATGTGCTATTATTAATGTTGAGGTGTCACAGCATATGCAGAAACCAAAGGTTGGAATACCCAGAGCACTTTCATATTATACCTTCTATCCTCTATGGAGAGTTTTTCTTGAAAAGCTGGGAACAGAAGTCGTTTTATCAAGTCCAACAAACCGGCAAATCCTGGAGGATGGCATCAGGGAAACGGTCAATGATGCATGTATACCGATTAAAGTGTTTCATGGACATGTTCTCGATCTAATCAGGAAGGTCGATTATCTGTTCATACCGAGAATGATATCAGCGGACAGCATCGCAACCTTCTGTCCCAAATTTTTGGGACTTCCAGACATGATCCGCTTTACCGGTGTAAATCTGCCGCAAATAATTGATATCCGCTTTAATTTGAAAGGCTTACCCGGAGGTTTATGGCGTTTTTTTCGGGCTGTAGCAAGAGAAATTGGCATTAATAACCCCTTTAAAATCCTCTACGCGCAGTTGAGCGCATTAAAAAAACAGAGATATTATCAAAAGCTACTATCAAAAGGGTTAACGCCGCCGGAAGCTTTGGAACTTGTTTTTGATCGTGATTCACAAATTGAGAAAACTCCAAAGGGGATAAGCCCACTCTTCAATGCTGGAGGTAAAATCGTAATCGGTCTGTTGGGTTATCCCTACGCGATTTTTGATACATTCATCAACGCAGGCGTATATAAACGCTTGCTAAAAATGGGAGTAGAAATCATTACTTTCGAAAAAATTCCCCAGCGCCAGATGCGCCGTATGTCAGCAGAAATGCCCCAAAACTTTTTCTGGTACTACAGCAACCAGGTTTGCTGGGCCGGTATGTTTCTTTTAAACAACAGGGATAAAATTGACGGAATCATTCATATTACTGCATTTGGTTGTGGCCCTGATGCGATGGTTGATAAGCTTCTTGAACTTGAGGCTAAAACAGCAGGTGTTCCTTATATAAATCTCTCGATTGACGAGCATACAGGTGAAGGAGGTGTCCAAACCCGCCTGGAAGCCTTTGTGGATATGCTTTGGGCCAGAAAAGAGAAATCCAGGGTGGTTAATAGCTGATGAAAGTTTTTCTAGGAATAGATGTCGGTTCTGTAAGTACTAATTTAGTTATGCTTGATGAAAATAACGAGGTAATTGCTTTCGAATATTTGCGGACAAGAGGCCAACCTATCCAGGCTGTTCAGGAAGGCATGAGTTTGATTGGTGAAAAATTACCCGGGGAGGCTAGCGTCAGCGGTGTAGGGGTAACCGGTAGCGCCCGGACACTGACTGGTGTGGTAGTTGGAGCAGATGTAGTAAAAAATGAAATTACTGCCCATGCCATAGCGGCTGATATGGTAATGCCTGGTGTGCAGACTGTCCTTGAACTTGGCGGACAGGATTCGAAGATTATTGTTCTACGACATGGTGTGGTAACTGATTTTGCCATGAACACGGTTTGTGCCGCCGGGACCGGTTCTTTTCTGGATCATCAGGCAGCCAGGCTTAATATCCCCATTGAAGATTTTGGATCACTTGCTCTTAAAAGTAACCATCCTGTCCATATTGCCGGACGTTGCTCGGTATTTGCCGAATCTGACATGGTTCATAAGCAGCAGATGGGTCACAATATTGAAGATATTATTGCCGGTCTTTGTGATGCTCTGGTCCGTAACTATTTGAATAACGTGGGCAAAGGGAAAGAAATCCTTGCACCGGTTGTTTTTCAGGGTGGTGTCGCCGCTAATGTCGGTATAAAAGATGCATTTGAAAAAGCTTTGAAACTTGAAGTAGTTGTTCCTGAATATTATCATGTTATGGGAGCGATCGGTTCCGCTCTCCTGGCTCGGCTTGCGATGAAAGATGGCCGGGAAACAGAGTTTCGAGGATTTGCCTTGAGCACCAGGCAGTATGAAGCAAGTTCCTTTGAATGTAACGGTTGCCCCAATATATGTGAGATTATCAACCTCTCATTAGAAGGAGAATTGCTGGCCCGATGGGGAGGGCGTTGTGGCAAGTGGGAAAATTTAAATGATTAAAGGTACAATTTTCAATGTGCAGCGATTTTCGCTGTACGACGGGCCAGGGATACGCACCACAGTATTTTTTAAAGGCTGCCCGCTCTCCTGCTGGTGGTGCCACAATCCCGAAGGGATTGGTGGTGAAGCAAAGCTGGTTGTCGAAACCAGGAGCTGTATTGGCTGTGCGTCCTGTGTAACTATCTGTCCTGAAGGTGCGCTATCTTTAAACGATCAGAATATGGCAGTCATCGATTATAATCGCTGCAATCTCTGCCGAAAGTGCCTTGAGGTTTGCCCGACAGGTGCCCTGGAGTTAATCGGCAGAGAGGTTACAGTTGATGAACTGGTCGATGAGCTTTTAAAAGACAGGATTATTTTCGAGGAATCGGGAGGCGGGGTAACCCTTTCAGGTGGAGAACCGCTTCAGCAGGATGAATTTATTATAAACCTTCTTAAAGCGCTTAAGAAAGAGCAAATCCACACAGTGGTCGATACATCAGGTTGTGCGCCCTGGGAGACGATCGAAGAAGTCGCGAAATGGACTGACCTTTTTCTCTATGATCTCAAGCTCGTTGACAGAGATAAGAGTATGAAGTATACCGGTGTAACTGGTGATAACATCAGGCTGAACCTGCAGAAGATGAATTCTAAGGGGATCAATATCCTGATTAGGGTACCCTTGATCCCCACTGTCAATGATGATCCTGAGAGTCTGAGGTTGCTCGGTGAATTTTTACGGGAATGTGGTATAACAGATTTAGAACTTCTCTCCTATCATAAGCACGGGATACATAAGAAAAAGAAATTGGGTGAAAAATATCAGCTGGCAGATGTTGTCCCCCCGGTTGTTAAGGAAATAAAGAAGATTGTTTCAATTTTAAGTCAGTATGGATTAAACGTTATATATAAGGTGGATGAACATTATGACCTTAAGAGGAATGAACAAAAGGGTTAAAGCTTTAAGGGAGCAAAGTGAAACAACGGTTCCGACGATCAGCCTTGAAAGAGCCAGGTTGGTAACGGAGGTATATAAAAAACATGCCGGTTCAGTTTCTGTTCCCATGCTCAGGGCATTAACGTTTAAGGAAATTTTCGAGAAAAAAACAATCTGTATCAATGAAGGCGAGCTAATTGTTGGTGAACGCGGGCCTGTTCCGCAGTCTGCTCCGACTTATCCAGAGCTATGCTGTCATACCTTAGAAGATCTGCAGATGATCAACGATCGCCCTAAAATATCTTTTAAAATTAGCGAAGAAGATCTGCTTATTCAAAAAGAGGAAATTATCCCCTACTGGAAAGGCAAGTCGATGCGGGATATAATCTTCAGCAAGATGAGTCCACTCTGGCATGACTGTTATTATGCCGGCCTTTTTACTGAATTCATGGAACAGCGTGCACCCGGTCATACTGTTGCCGATGATAAGATCTACCGCAAAGGCATGCTTGATCTGATTAAAGAAATCGATGCTGTGCTTGCCGGATTGGAAGAAAATAATGACCAGGAAACAATCGCCAAAAAAGAACAACTCAAGGCGATGGCAACCTGTGCCGAAGCGCTGATTACTTTTGCCCGGCGTCATGCCGAAAAAGCCAGGGAACTGGCAGGAGCGGAAGATGATTCGGCTCGCAGGCAAGAGCTTTTAAAAATTGCTGAAGTATGTGATAATGTACCGGCCAATGCTCCACGAAACTTACATGAAGCTCTTCAGGCCTACTGGTTTGTCCACCTGGGAGTAATTACCGAATTAAACACCTGGGATTCCTTTTGTCCAGGCAGATTGGACCAACACCTTTTCCCCTTTTTCAAAAAAGGCATTGCTAATGGAGAACTAACCCGTGAACAAGCCCGTGAACTGCTTGAATGCTTCTGGGTCAAATTTAACAACCAGCCGGCCCCGCCAAAAGTGGGAGTAACCCTAAAAGAAAGTGGAACCTATACCGATTTCTGCAATATAAATCTCGGCGGGGTTAAACCCGACGGCAGCGACGGTGTAAATGAGATCACCTACTTATTGCTCGAAGTGATAGATGAAATGAGGCTTCTCCAGCCGAGTACAAACGTGCAGGTAAGTAAGAAGAATCCTGATCTCTTTGTCAGAAAGGCTGCAGAGGTGATCAGGATGGGTTGGGGCCAGCCTTCGGTATTCAATGCCGAGGCTGTAGTCCAGGAACTGCTCAGGCAGGGCAAGTCGCTTGTTGACGCCCGCTGCGGTGGAACAAGCGGATGCGTGGAAACCGGTGCATTCGGTAAGGAAAGCTATATTCTAACCGGGTACTTTAACCTTATGAAGGTTCTTGAGATAACCCTGCACTGTGGAATTGATCCCCAAACCGGTAAAAAAATTGGGATTGACACCCCTGATCCCCGACAGTTTGAAACTTTCGATCAGCTCCTGGATGCCTTTGAAAAACAGCTCGAACATTTCATCGAGATCAAGATCAGCGGTAACGAAATTATCGAAAAACTATATGCGGATAAAATGCCGGCACCCTTTCTATCACTGATCATTGACGACTGCATACAAAATGGACGTGATTACAATGCCGGTGGAGCCCGCTACAATACCAATTACATTCAGGGTGTTGGGATTGGAACGATTACCGACAGCCTCTCAGCGATCAAGACTCATCTATTTGATAATAAAAAATACACCTGGGACGAACTACTATCTGCCCTCGAGGATGATTTTGCTGGGAAAGAAAATATTCGGCAGTTCCTGTTAAACAGGACTCCCCGTTATGGTAACGATGACGATCGGGCAGATAATATTATGCGCGACATCTTCCATCGTTACCATAATATGGTTGAAGGCCGTAAAACATACAGGGGGGGAACGTACCGGATAAATATGCTGCCAACAACCTGTCATGTCTATTTCGGATCGGTAATCGGCGCAACACCGGACGGGAGAAGAGCAGGTCTTCCCCTATCAGAGGGTATATCGCCGGTTCAGGGTGCAGATCGCAGCGGTCCTACCGCTGTCATCAAATCAGCCGCCAAAATGGATCATCTTCTAACAGGCGGAACGCTGCTCAACATGAAGTTTACGCCACAGCTTCTGGCTGGCGAAAAAGGGCTGGATGCCTTGGTCCAGCTGATCCGCAGTTACTTCAGGCTCGATGGACATCATATACAGTTTAACGTAATCGATGCAGCCACTCTCAGGAATGCCCAGCAAAATCCCGAGCAGTATGCCAATTTAATCGTTCGGGTTGCCGGATACAGCGATTACTTCAACAACCTCAGTGTGGAGCTGCAGAATGAGATCATCGAAAGGACTGAACATGAAAATTTCCAGTAGAATTGACATTTCGGTCTTTTTTTGGTGGTTTACAGGTTAAAATAAAATTTGAAAGGGATGATTAACGGCTAATGGAATTAATTGCAAACAGGGTAAGTAAATTGCAGGAAATAATGCACCGGGAAAGTTTTGATTACCTCTTTTTAGGCCCCTCGGCTAATATGTTTTATTTCTCCGGGTTACAGACTTCGCCGGATGAGCGGCTTCAATTGATCATTGTACCTGCCGAGGGCAGACCTTCGGCTGTTTTACCCGAAATGTATCTGGCTAAAGCAGAATCGATCCTTTCTGATAATTTTTCTTTGATCCCCTGGTCTGATCAAAATGATCCTTTCCAGCTTACCGCTTCACGAATTCCAGATAAGGGGAAACTTCGCATTGCTATTGACAACACATTGCGAGCTGATCATCTGATTGGTCTTGGCAAAGTATTCCCTGAAGTTGAGTTTGAAACGGCCTCTGTTTTGGTGGATGCTCTCAGGGTGCAAAAAGATGAGCAAGAGATTAAACTAATGCACGAAGCAGGGAAAATTGCCGATCAGGTTATGTTGAAAGTTCAGAATACGATTAAACCGGGTATGAGTGAAAAGGAACTCGTGGCCTTTATTGAGTTTGAATACAAAAAACTTGGTGATGATATATCCTTCAAACCGATAGTTGCTTCCGGTCCAAACGGGGCTCAGCCGCATCACAGTCCTGGAGATCGCCGTTTCGAAAAAGGAGATTTTATCGTAATAGATTGTGGTGCCCTTTATAAAGGTTACTGTTCGGATATAACCAGGACATTATGTCTGGGTCAGGCGACCGAAGAGATGAAAAAGGTTTATAATACTGTTCGTGATGCAAATGAAGGAGCATTTCAGGCATTTGTGAACAATGATCAACTCAGCGGAGAAGAAGCTGATCAGGCTGCAAGAAAAGTTATCACCGATGCAGGTTATGGTGACTTTTTTATTCATCGCTTAGGACATGGCATAGGCTTGGAGGTTCATGAAGCCCCATATCTGGTTGAAGGAAACAGTACTCCCTTTTCCAAAGGTGCAGCATTTACCATAGAGCCGGGTATTTACCTTTCAGGAAAATTCGGGGTGAGAATTGAGGATGTTGCGGTTTTGACTGACCGGGGACCTCAGCGGTTGACTGCTTTTCCGCGTGAACTGATTGAAATTTAACAGAAGAAAAAAAGCATATGCTTTGTTTGATTTATGGCACTCTTTACAGCTCCAAAGGGTCGATACAAGATAATTGTATATTATGTAATCAACTAGAGGAATTTAGTTGTTTATGTCGAAGTTACCTTCGCTTGTTATTTTTCATAACTTGAATTTAGTAAATGTGGTTAACGGAGGGAGTGATGTTACTGCATCATAGAGCTTTATGGAGTTACTTTGCGCGTCAAATCAATGTGATTTGTATTTAACTAATCTAGGAGGGTGACAATGTTAAAGAAAAGTCTATTTTTACTATTAGCGCTGGTTATGGTTTTCAGCCTGTTTGGTTGTGGCCAGGACTCAGCAGCTCCCGATGCTCCTGCCGATACAGAAGATGAGGCAGAAGAAATTACCTGGAAAATCGGGATCATGTCCAGTACGGTAACTCAGAACGAGGAAGAATTCCGTATGGCTGCTGAAATGCAGGAAAGGTATGGCTCAGATAGGATTCTCCATACCACATATCCTGACCGGTTCATGCAGGAACAGGAAACCACCATTACCAACATGTTGGAAATGGCATCTGATCCTTTGGTCAAGGCTATTGTTATGGTCCAGGCCGTTCCCGGTGCTGTCGCTGCCGTGGACAAAGTAAGAGAAATTCGTCCCGACATGCTTATCATCCTTGGATCGCCCCAGGAAGACCCGGACATTATTGCCCAGAAGGGTGACATTGTCCTTAACACTGATGACCTCGGTCGTGGTGAGCAGATTGCCCAGCATGCTTTTGATCTAGGTGCAGAAGTACTCGTTCACTATTCTTTCCCGCGCCACATGTCAATTGAAATGTTAGCTCAGCGTCGTGAGTTCATGAAAGAAAAAGCTGAAGAACTCGGTATGCTCTTTGTCGATGAAGATGCTCCCGACCCAACCGGTGATGCCGGTGTTCCCGGAACTCAGCAGTTTATCATGGAAGATGTTCCCCGTAAGATTGACCAGTATGGTCCAAACACTGCAGTATTTGGTACTAACTGTGCAATGATGGAGCCTCTAATCCGTCAGGCAGTAGATTATGGCGGAATCTTCCCCGTTCAGTGCTGCCCCTCGCCTTATCACGCACTGCCGGCTGCTTTAGGCATTGAAGTACCTGAAGATAAGAAGGGTGATGTGCCCTGGATGCTGGAGCAGATCGGTATTAAGTGTGCTGAGGCTGGAGCTGCAGGTCGCGTTGCTACCTGGCCGGTTCCTGTTAACATGATGTATATCGAAGCCGGTGTTGAATATGCCATTGAATGGATTAACGCCAATACTGATGGCGCATTAGATAAAGCTAAATTGGTCGAGATTATGGAAGGTATCGCCGGAGGTGCGGTAGTTCTTACCGAATATCCCGGAACCGATAATTACTTCCTCTATCTGTCCGATCATTATATTTTCTAATAATACAACCGGATAGCAGTAATACAGGGTTGCCTATAAAGGGCAACCCTGTATTTCAAATGTACTCAAGGAGGTGAATGCATGTCCGGGCAGCAATTTCTGCTGCAGATGAAAGATGTCGGTAAAAGCTACTATGGCACGACTGTCTTATCAGATATTCAACTGTCTTTAAAACCGGGAGAAATCCACGCTATTGTCGGTGAAAACGGCGCCGGAAAATCGACTTTAATGAATATTCTTTTCGGTATGCCGGTAATCCATTCCACAGGTGGTTTTTCTGGTGAAATACTAATCGAAGGAAAGCACGTCGACATTACATCTCCACAGCAGGCAATGGAAGAAGGCATAGGTATGGTTCACCAGGAATTCATGCTGTTGCCTAACTACACAATAACTGAAAATATTAAACTTAACCGTGAAATTTTGAAAGACAATTTTGTTAGTCGTTTTTTTGGCAAAAAGATGAAATCACTAGATTTCAAAACTATGAATAAAGATGCCCGAAAAGCTCTTGATACTCTTGATATGGATATTGAAGAATATGTTAAAGTAGCCGGACTACCTGTTGGCTACATGCAGTTTACTGAAATAGCAAGAGAAATTGATAAAGCGAACATAAAGATGATGGTTTTTGATGAACCTACCGCTGTACTGGCCGAGAGTGAAGCCTCTAACCTGCTTAAAGCAATGCAAAAGATATCGAAGCAGGGAATTTCAATTTTGTTTATAACCCATCGCCTTGACGAGGTTCTGGAGGTGGCTGAAAATATTACCGTTTTGCGCGACGGTCGTCTTGTTGCAACAAAACGTGCCAATGAAACGAATATTGTTGAACTCGCAGAATTGATGGTCGGCAGAAAAATTGAAACTATGGCCCGCCGGACCGATCAGGTAAAACATGACCAGGTTGTTCTAAGCATGAAAAATTTATCGGTCAGAATGCCCGGGGAAAAAGTTAAAGGTTTAAACCTGGATGTTCACAAAGGAGAAATCCTCGGGATTGGCGGACTTGCCGGACAGGGTAAGATCGGTTTGGCGAACGGAATCATGGGTCTCTACCCGGCCAGTGGAGAAGTTCTGATCAATGGAGAAGCTCTTACGCTGAACAGTCCCCGTGAATCAATGAAAAAGAAAATAGCATTTTTATCGGAAGATCGCAGGGGAGTAGGTCTCTTGCTTGGTTCCTCTATTGAGATGAACATTGTAATTACAGCTATCCAAAATCAAAATCGTTTTCTTAAAAAATTAGGATTTATGACCCAAATTGATCATTCAACAATCAGAGAGCAAGCCCTGAAAATGATTAAAGAGCTTGATATACGATGTACCGGTCCTGGTCAACTGGTACGAAGACTAAGCGGTGGTAACCAACAAAAGGTCTGTATTGCCCGGGCATTGACCCTTGATCCCGATATATTACTGGTTTCTGAACCGACCCGGGGAATCGATATCGGGGCCAAGAGACTTGTTCTGGAAACACTGGTCAAACTTAACGAGGAATTGGGTATGACTATTATAATGACCTCCAGCGAACTTGCTGAACTGCGAAGTGTATGTGACCGGATTGCCATCATAACCGATGGAATGCTGGCCGGTATTCTCAAACCCGACGATTCGGATGCCGATTTCGGCTTGATGATGGCCGGGCAAAAAAGCAGGAAGGGGGCATAATTGATGCTGAGTTTATTGAAAAGCTTTTATACCAATTTTGGACTGCCCAGGTTGATCATATTAGGCTTCTTCCTTCTTTTATGTTTCATGGCTGTAGTGCTTGACATAAATTTTCCTGATTTAATGTCTTCAAGTTTGGTCAGGATTGCCATGAATGGAGTTCTTGTCCTGGCCATCCTGCCTTCAATTGCCTGTGGAACGGGACCTAACTTTGGTGTCTCGCTGGGTATCTTATGCGGCCTGGTCGGTGGATTGATTTCCATGGAGAATCAGTTCGATGGGTATACAAATTTTATGATGGCCATAATCTTTTCCCTTCCTTTTGCGGTAATTGTCGGCTTCGGTTACGGTTGGCTGATGAACAAGGTAAAGGGTTCGGAAATGATGTTTGCCATGTTTATCGGATGGTCTGCTGTTTCTCTGATGAAAATATTTTGGCTGCTTGCTCCATTCAATAACCCGGAAATGGCCTGGCCGATTGGCCGTGGTGTTCGCGTAACCATATCACTTGTTAACCGCGGTTTAGCGCAACTTCTTAACAGTACGTGGTCGTTTACTGTTGGTGGTGTAGTTATTCCAACTGGTTTGATCCTGTTTTTTCTTTTTTGCTGCCTGCTTGTCTGGTTGTTCATGAGAACAAAAACAGGAGTGGCCATGCAGGCTGCCGGAGATAATCCGCGTTTTGCTACTGCAGCCGGAATAAATGTTGATGGGCAGCGTATCATTGGGTCAATTGTTTCTACTATACTCGGAGCCGTTGGTATACTAGTTTATGCACAAAGTTTTGGTTTTTATCAGCTATATGAGGGCCCGCATTTTATGCCCATGATTGCTGTTGCTGCGATCCTTATTGGAGGGGCATCGATTAAAAAGGCATCGATTGCCAATGTGATTATCGGGGTTGTTCTCTTCCAGGGTATTCTGGTTGTTGCCATGCCTGTCTTTAATATCTTTACCCAGGATATGGCCAGCATGGCTGAAATCTCAAGGGTCGTTATTCAGAATGGTATTATTCTCTACGCTCTAACGCAAATTGTTTCGGGGGGGGATTAAGATGAGTAAAAAAGCAGCTGATATACATACAAAAAAGCCAACTTCAAAATATAAAAAAGCAGTGGTTGAATTTCTGACGAAACACATGGTTACCATAATGTTCATAGTTTTAAGTATTATAGGACTTTACCTATCAGGAATGAATTCCACGCTCTATCTTACTGATATTATCTCCCGTGTTTCCCGAAATTCATTTTTGGTCCTGGCTCTAATCATCCCTGTCATTGCAGGGATGGGTTTAAACTTTTCAATAGTTTTGGGCGCAATGGCTGCCCAGGCAATCATTATTTTCGTTACCGATTGGGGGGTAGTCGGTTTTCCCGGTATTTTGCTCTGTATCGTTCTGGTTACCCCTCTTTCTATACTTTTGGGTTATATGACCGGTAAACTTTTTAACAGGACCAAAGGTCAGGAAATGATCACCGGGTTAATCCTTGGTTTTTTTGCTGCCGGCATCTACTGGTTTATCTTCCTCCAGCTGGTTGGTGGCGTTATACCTATGGATAACGAAGTCCTGTTGCTTAGTTCTGGAGTTGGGATCAGAACCACTATAGACCTTACAGGTGGCCTGCGCTACGGCTTAGATGACGTATACAGGTTGTCACTGCCCATTATGATAGTGATCATAGGTGGTATAATGGCCTTGTATCAGGGAGTTAGCTTCATCGGATCAGATAAAGAAGGTGATGCAAAATCCCGTTTTTACTTTGGAATTGTCCTTGCTGTGGCCTTTATAGTTGGAGGGATCATTATTATATCAAGCGGGTCTATGATCAATAATATTCGTGTTCCAGTGGCTACATGGATTGCCATTGCCGGACTATGTATTTTTCTGACCTTCTTTTCCCGCACCAAACTTGGACAGGATATGAGAACTGTTGGACAGGATCGTCATATAGCTGCCGTTTCGGGAATCGAAGTTGATAAAGTGAGGATTATTGCTATAATATTCTCCACAGTATTTGCCTCATGGGGCCATATAATTTTTCTACAGAATATGGGTGCCTGGAGTACTTACGGTAGCCATGAGCAGATTGGTTTCTATGCTATTGCAGCTATATTGATCGGAGGAGCTACTGTTTCAAAGGCTACTATTGGACAGGCATTGCTGGGGGTTTTTCTATTTCATACCCTCTTTATCGTAGCTCCTGCAGCCGGACGGGAGCTGTATGGAGATGCACAGATTGGAGAATACTTCCGGGTATTTGTCGCTTATGGGGTTATTGGTGCTGCCCTGGCTTTACATGCCTGGAAAACAAGATTGCAGAGCAAGCAGAAGCTAGGGGCATAAATTTTTACAGCTTCCTTGCTGAAAAATCAAGCAAATTCAACATGATATTAAATAACGGGGACATGCTGTAAAAGCATGTCCCTGCTAACGGGAGTGGACAAACATTGAAACTTACCCCAGAAAATGTGTTAAGTGATCTGATTCGTATAAATAGTTCAAATCCACCGGGTAATGAGACAGCAGTAGCAGTTTACCTGAAGAAACTATTTGCTGATTTCGGAGTTGATGGCGAGGTTATCGAGCCTGAAACAGGACGAGGCAGTTTTATAGCCCGGATCGGAAAAGGCTCGAAACGCCTGCTATTTGTTTCTCACATAGATGTTGTCCCGGCCGGTGATGACTGGGATTTTGACCCATTTGGCGGTGAAATTAAAGACGGCATTATATATGGGCGGGGTTCATTGGACTGTAAGGACCTTACAGCGGCCCAGGTTGTTTCTGCTTTGGAACTGTTCTCTGAAGGTCTGCCTTTGAACGGTGAACTGATTATCGCGGCTATGGCCGATGAAGAAAAGGGCGGCACGCTTGGAGCAGGCTACCTGATCGATAAATACCCTGAAAAACTGATGGCTGATTACGCTATTAATGAAGGCGCTGAGCAGCCAATCTTTCAGGGAGATAAGATGATCTACTTTTTCCAGGTTGGGGAGAAGGGGATTGCCTGGTGTAAATTGAGAGCGAAAGGTGTTGCAGGCCACGGTTCAGTCCCAACACTTGCCGACAATGCCGTGGTTAAGCTTGCCCGGGCGTTGAGTAAACTTCATGAATACCGCTCGCAAGTAGTATTGATCCCGGAAGTCGAGAAATTATTGGGTAAACTTGCTGTACTCTGTGGGGCTAATAGTAGTTCTGTAAGTCCGGAAAAGGTTGACAAAATGCTTGAAGAAATGGGACTGAATAAAGCGTTTACAGAAACTCTGCGTTCCATGACCCGAATGACAATATCACCTAACATTATACAGGGTGGGACAAAAACGAACATAGTGCCTGATTTTTGCGAAGCGGAAGTAGATATCAGGATTTTACCCGGACAGGATAAAGCTTATGTTGAAAAAGAGTTGCGCCCGGTTATCGGTGAGGAAATAGAAATTGAATTTACCGAATATCAAATGCCAACATTTTCCAGTGCCGATGATCCATTCTATAAACTGATGGAGACAGTTACACTGGATATGGCTGGTTCCGATGCGATTTGTCTGCCGGCAATCTCAGCTGGCTCAACAGATTCTAAATACCTGCGTAGTGCCGGGATACCTTCCTATGGTATTGGTCATATGGATAAAAATTATGACCAGCAGGCGAGGATTACAGTTCACGGCAGGAATGAACGTAATGATGTTGCCAGCCTGCGTTTCAAAACCGCATTCCTCAAAAAACTGGCTCGCCGGTACCTTGCTTAATCAATATATGAATTATCATATGAAGCATTCCTATTAATGGGCACTTTCTTGTAAAGTGCCCTTAAAAGTTATAAAATAGTAAAACGATATTTTGTACTAACTGGACAATTCGTTGTAGTAGATAACTTACTGGAGGTTAAAGTTATGAAGGTTGGGTTCGGACATATGGGAACATTAACCCCTATTATAGAAATGATTCTTGAAGACCTTGGACATGAATCGATAACACCTTACCGCCCTACTCGCCAGACCTTGGCTTTGGGCGCTAAATATTCGCCGGAGTTTGCCTGTATCCCCTTTAAGATAGTTTTGGGAACATATATTGAGTGTTTGCAGCGTGGAGCCGATACACTGGCCAGTGGTGGGGGGTATGGTCCTTGCAGGGCCGGCCTCTATGGTGAACTGCATCACCGAATTTTACGAGATATAGGTTATGATCCCGACTTTATCTTTTTCTGGCCTCCGCTCCGCAAACCTGGTCACTTTATCCGGCAGTTAAAAAAACTCAAAGGCAGTCATTCCTGGGCATACCTTTGGAGAACAATAAAAAGAGCTTATACCAAGCTCTCAGTTATTGATGATTTAGAAATGACGACGCAGAGTGTTAGAGCCCGGGAATGTACCCATGGGACGACATCAAAAGCTTTTAATAAAGCGCTGGACATGGTGCGTGAGGCTAAGACCTATCCTGAAATCGTGGAAGCCGGTGCAGAAGCAGGGAAGCTTCTAAAGCAGGTTCCACATGATGAAAGTAAGCAGCCGCTGAAAGTAGGCATCATCGGAGAGATTTATGTTCAACTGGAACCGTTCGCCAACTTCTATCTTGAAGAACAACTCGGCCACATGGGCGTTGAAGTAAGGCGCAGCATTTATTTAACCAGTTATACAAAACATGATGTTCTTTCAACAAAAGGTGATATGGGCAGCAGACGATTGGCTATGCCATATCTTGGTCAGAAAATCGGTGGTCACGGTCAAAACAGTGTTGGTGATATTATTCGTTATTCAAAGATAGGGTATGATGGAGTTGTCCAGCTTGCTCCCTTTTCTTGTATTCCTGAAATAGTTGCCAAAAGTCTTGTTCCTCATTTGACGAAAGAATATGGTATTCCTGTTCTCACCCTTTTTATTGATGAGCAGACCGGAGCAGCAGGGGTACAAACCAGACTCGAAGCATTTGTTGATTTGATGGAACAACGTCGATCAAGAAGCCTCGGTCTTGGCGCTTAAGCGGAGAATAGCTAATGTCCCTCACTTTTGGTTCAATCAAAATTTCACCCGGCCTGGCTTTAGCCCCGATGGCCGGTATAACCAATCACCCGTTTCGCCTTATAGCCAAAGAGCAGGGATGTCCTCTGGTTTACACAGAAATGATCAGTGCCAAGGGTGTCGTCTATAATGGAAGGCGTACGTATAACCTTTTTTACCATACAGATCAAGAACGGCCTATTGGCTTTCAGATCTTTGGATCAGATCCTGTAATCATGGCTGAAGCAGCTTCTATCATTGAAAATGTAGGTGCTGATTTTATTGATCTTAACCTGGGCTGCCCGACAAGAAAAATAACCCGCAATAGTGAAGGTGGAGCCCTGATGCGTGAACCGAAATTATGCAGCAGCATTTTCAGGGCTGTGGTATCTGCTGTAAACTGTCCGGTTACTGTCAAACTGCGTAAAGGCTGGAACGAATATTTTACAAATGTAGTGGATGTAGCAAGAAGAGCAGAAGCAGAAGGAATTGGCGCTGTAACCGTTCACGGGCGGACTGTCGAACAGGGTTACAGCGGCAGGGCCGATTGGGACTCGATTACTGCTGTTAAAGCTGCTTTAACTATTCCGGTAATCGGTAATGGGGATATTAATTCGCCTCAGGCTGCTGAAGCTATGTTCAGGTATACCGGTTGTGATGG
This sequence comes from Bacillota bacterium, assembly GCA_033549065.1. Taxonomy (NCBI): domain Bacteria; kingdom Bacillati; phylum Bacillota; species Bacillota bacterium. The sequence goes on along the minus strand of JAWSUE010000001.1, from coordinate 4,620 downwards.
AATCATGATCGGGAGGGCTGCCAGGGGCAATCCATGGATCTTTAACTCTGTCAGGGCAAAACTTGAGGGTAAACCTGAACCACAAGAACCTACACTTACTGAAATTGTTCACATGATCTATAAACATTTTATGCTCCTGAATAATTTTAAAGGTGAAATTTTAGCAGCCCGCGAAATGCGTCGACATGCAAACTGGTATATACGGGGGATCCCGGGCGCTGCCGCTATAAGACATAAGCTGACTGCCATTACAAGTTATGATGAGCTTAAAGCAATTCTTGAAGAATTTCTGAAAAAGGTCTGAAAATGTAATTTGTTTGCTCCATGAGAACCTTAATGCTAAAATAGAGGCGATCACAATCTTGTGCACATTGCTGGGAAAAGGTAAAAGGTGAAATGAATACAGACCGTATATTCAGGATTGGCGAAAAGATGGTTAGCCTTGAAAAAGCAAGCAGGATCGTGGAAAAAGCGCTCGACCTTCGCGAACAGGGATATTCTCAACAGGAATCGGCTAAACGGTTGCAGCTGGATCGCAGTTTTGTTTCCCGTCTTGAATCGGTAGGTGAGATTCGCAAGGGGAACCGGGTTGCCGTCATCGGCTTTCCTCTGGCCAATAGGGATACTATTGCAGATATATGCCGTGCTGCAGGACTTGATTTCTACCTGCTCATGACCAATGAAGAACGTTGGGATATGGTTCGCGACAAACAGGCTCTTGATTTTTTCAATCGAGTGCTAGAACTCGTGAAGCGTTTAAGAGAATTTGATACCCTGATTATGATTACCTCTGATAAATGGCGGCAGCTTGCAGAAGCTCTGCTGGATATTCAGATTGTATATATCAATCTTGGCTCTACCCCGATCCAGGAAGACCGGGAGGTAAACCTAGACCTTTTTAATCAAACACTTGATATGGTTCTAAATCGAGATCAGGAACGAAGGGAGATCAAAACTGTTGAAACACATTGTGGGGATTAGCCTCGGTTCATCAGAAAGAGATCACATGGTTACCGTTGAATTAAAAGGCGAGCAGTACAAGATTGAACGAATCGGTACTGACGGCAATATGAAGAAAATGATTGAAAAAATTGAAGAGCTCGATGGAAAGGTCGATGCTTTCGGTCTTGGTGGGATGGATTTATACATATATGCTGTTGACCGTCGTTATGAGATACGTGATGCACGGAGGATTGTCAGGGCAGCCCGGAAAACTCCGATTGTCGATGGTTCCGGCCTGAAAAATACCCTGGAACGCCGGGCAATTGAGTATCTTGCAGAAAATACCGATATCTTTGAATCCCCACGAAAAGTACTCCTCATGTGTGCCATGGACAGGCTCGGTATGGCCCAGGCTTTGGAAAAGGCTGGTTGCATAATGACTTATGGAGATCTACCATATATCCTTGGAGTTCCCAAATCCCTCTCTTCTTTGAAAACACTTGCGGCCATTGCCAGGATCCTGGCACCCATCGTCGGCCAGCTCCCCTTCACGATGATTTATCCCACAGGAGAAAAACAGACCGTTAACAAGCCGCGGTTCACCAAATACTTTCTTGAAAATGAGATAATCGCCGGTGACTTTCATTTTATCCATCGCTATATGCCGGAACAGCTACCCGGTAGAATTATAATAACGAATACAGTAACCAGATCTGACATTGATTTTTTGAAAAACAGGGGAGTAAAAACCTTGATCACAACTACTCCTGAAATGGAAGGGCGTTCCTTTGGAACAAATGTGATGGAAGCCCTTCTGGTTTGTATGGGCGGGGGTAAAAATGAACTGAGTGAAGAACAATATAATCAGCTTTTAAAAGAAATCAACCTGGTGCCCAGAATTGTTAATCTTCAGGGATAATTAATCTTGACAAGAACATGGGAAGACTTTATAATATAGCAAAAATTGAAGATTCTGTGTCATCGGTGTCGAGTTTGGCTTGACACTATCTTTATCTTTACTGGCTTCGTGCAGATATGATGAAGCCGTTCTTTATTTTAACAGCTCAGACAGTTACAACAGCAGATTTATACTATAGTCATGTTAGTGTGTATACCACACAATGTGAAAGGGGGCAAACCAATATGGAAAAAACAAATGATGAGTTACTACTGACAAAAGGCGGTTTGGATAAACTGGAGAAAGAGTTAAACCATCTTCGAAGTGTTAAACGTAAGGAAATTGCTGCGCGCATCAAGGAAGCCATATCGTTTGGCGACATAACAGATAACTCTGAATATGAAGATGCCAAGAATGAACAGGCCTTCATCGAGGGTAGAATTATCACCCTGGAAAAAATGCTGAGAAGAGCGCGTATACTGGAAAAAGAGGACAATGATGATCTTCATATTGTGCTTGGTTCGACGGTGATACTTAAAGATCTGGACCTTAATGAAAAACAAGAATATACACTGGTTAGTACTGCTGAAGCGGATCCGACAGATAAGAAAATCTCGAATGAATCACCGGTCGGAAAAGCGATTATGGGCAGGACTGTTGGTGAGCAGGTAGAAATTAAGGTTCCTGCCGGAACTGTAAAGTATAAAATTGAAGCAGTAAACTAAGCTGTCCGGAGGTTATATGATGGAGCAGGAACAACAAATGAGTGAACTGCTGCAGGTCAGGCGGCGGAAAATGGAAGAATTAAGGAAAAGAGGCATAGAGCCTTTCGGTTCAAAGTTTGAAGCAGATCATTATTCAAATGAAATTATAGATCATTTTGATTCCCTGGAAGGAAAGAATGTTACCGTTGCTGGTCGGCTGATCAGCTTCCGCTCCCACGGCAAAGCTACATTTGCCCACCTTCAGGATTATCATGGGCAAATTCAAGTTTATTTTAGGAAAGATGATCTCGGGGATGAAAAATATGACATCCTCGAGCTGGTTGATATTGGTGATTTTCTCGGTATAACCGGCGAGGTTTTCAGAACCCAGCGCGGAGAGATCACCATCAAGGTCACAGACTTTACCTATTTATCCAAGGCTTTGCGTCCGCTGCCAGAAAAATGGCATGGTTTAAAAGATGTGGAGCTGCGTTACCGGCAGAGATACGTTGACCTGATTGTTAATCAGGAAGTAAAACAGACATTTATAAACCGCAGCCGTATTATTTCTACCATGCGTCAATTGTTGAATGAATGGGGATTTTTGGAAGTGGAAACCCCGATCATGCAGACCATAGCCGGTGGTGCTTTAGCCCGTCCTTTCATAACCCACCATAATGCGCTGGATATAAAGCTTTATCTGCGTATAGCAACCGAGCTCCATCTGAAAAGGCTCCTGGTAGGTGGACTTGATAAGGTATACGAAATAGGGCGGATCTTTCGCAACGAAGGCATCTCAACTATCCATAACCCTGAATTTACTTCTGTTGAGATTTACCAGAATTACGCCGACTATGAAGATATGATGAGGATTACCGAAAATCTTATTTTCCAGATTGCAGTAAAAGTCTTCGGTACCGGTAAGCTTACCTTTCAGGGGAAGGAACTGGATCTTACTCCTCCCTGGCCGCGTGAGTCAATGATCGAAGTTGTTCGTAAATATTCAGGAGTTGATTTCTCTCAACTTCCGGATGCTACTGCTGCCTTTGATGCTGCCAGGAAAGCCGGCCTTGAACTGGACAAAGGGATGTCCTGGGGCGATATTCTCTACCTGTTTTTCGAGGAATTTTGTGAAGAACAGCTTATCTCGCCTATTTTTGTTACCGGGTTTCCCATCGAGGTATCGCCTCTGGCCAAAAAGATGCCTGAAGACCCCCGCCTGACTATCCGTTTTGAAGGCTTTATAGCCGGTTGGGAGATTGCCAATGCCTTTACCGAGCTGAACGACCCCATCGACCAGCGCGAAAGATTTGAACAGCAGCTATCAAGGCGTGAAGCAGGTGACGATGAGGCTCATGTGATGGATGAAGACTTTATCACTGCGCTTGAATACGGGATGCCCCCGGCAGGTGGTTTGGGAATCGGAATCGACAGGATGATCATGCTTTTAACCGACAATATCTCTATCCGGGATGTAATTCTTTTCCCCACCCTTCGGCCGAAACAGGCCGGAGAATAAAAAAGTTTCATTTTAAGCAAAAAAAGTCAAAAAACGTTTGACAAAGAAAAAAGGCCATGCTAATATTAAAAGGTCGTGCTCACACCATAGGAGCAGCAGGAAACATGAAGCTGCTCCATATATTTGCCATAACGGATGAACAAAATCTGGTGAGTACGGAATCCGCTCTTTGAAAACTGGATAGGGTAAGGAAGGGTCTCTATTAAGAGATCTTGTGACCAGATAATTTTGAGTGAAGGATTTAACGGTGATAGTTTATGTTTTTTATAAATATAAACTGGAGAGTTTGATCCTGGCTCAGGACGAACGCTGGCGGCGTGCTTAACACATGCAAGTCGAGCGAAGCGTATTTGGTAGCTTGCTACCGGGTATGACTGAGCGGCGAACGGGTGAGTAACACGTGGGTGATCTACCTGGTAGACGGGGATAACAGTTGGAAACGGCTGCTAATACCCGATGACATCGTTTATTCGGTTAAGCGATCAAAGGAGTTTCGCTATCAGATGAGCCCGCGGTCCATTAGTTAGTTGGTAGGGTAAAGGCCTACCAAGGCGATG